>JAFGTK010000174.1 GCA_016934135.1 Deltaproteobacteria bacterium
GAGAGAGTTGCCGAGTCTGCCGATATCCGTGCCCCGGGCAAAGCTCGACTCATCCCAAACTGAGGCGAGTGTTATGCCGTTCGTAATCGAGGCATAATCTGTGCAGTGTTTCAGGGCATAATCCCGCCCTATTGTCTCAAGCACGATAATTTCCCGTGAGTCCATCATGATGTAGGAATTCATGTATTGTAACTTTTTGTCCAAATATCCGCACGGGCCTGCCTGGCCATGGCGCTGCAGCAGCTCTATGATAATGCGGGCCGCCCCTTCGGCAGTATCGGCCCGCTCAAGCCCGAGTCTCAGGAGATCCATCCCGATGAGCCCGGGTGTTTTCTCCGGTTTTACTTTTGTAAAAAGGGCCTCGTTGCCGATGACCACGCCCTTTTCATTCACGCCCATCTCCGCACCCCAGATCCAGAAAGGCTTGCTCAGGACAACAGCGTGCGTGATCCTTGCCTGGGGAATCTCAATGTATGTGCACCTCAGCGTCTGCCCCTGCGGATAGTCTTTCCCGGGCAGTGAAACAACGATCTGGGCCTCGTCCGGCTCCCTGTCAGAGTTCTTGCCGAATATGGATATACCCCCGGATGTACACGCAGAACCTATGGCAAACGTATCGCACATGAATCACACCCCCTCGCAACAGCATATGTATACTATAACAATACCGGTTTATCCGCCGTAATTCCAGAGCATCTATCCGGCCAAATATTTTCTATGGCTGTCGAACCCTAAAAGTGAATTCTAAGTGGACATCGAACTCAAATTCATTATTTCAACAAAAAGCAGAATATAATGATTGCCCGGAATAAGAGAACCGCAGGGACATTACTTGCAGGATATCAATCATATTGGCATATATATCTCAATTTATTTCTCTATGATAAAGGCAACTAATCCTATGATTACTTATACGCATTGAATATTGATAAGCTAAACAAAAGGCAGAATATCAAGCATTGCTATAATTTTAAATAAGTTTTAAAATCAGTTTGTTCAATGTTTCGTTTGACTGAAGGATTTGATGTTGTTGTTGATTTCTTGTTTATTCTGACGTTTTGGAGAAAATATTTCGTTCATACTAATATATAAGTTCGCTCTAAATATAAGATGAAGCAATTCAGTCTCTATGCTATTATATATTAAAGGGGGATAAAGAGATGATTAGAGAATTTAGTGTAGTTATTGAGAAAGATGAGGACGGATATTTTGTTGCATCCGTACCCACATTGAAAGGTTGCCATACACAGGCAAAGTCTCTAGATGTACTTATAAAAAGAATAAAAGAAGCAATTGAACTCTGTCTTGAAGTTGAAAAGCCTGCAACAACTGAGTTTATCGGCGTGCAACGTGTGGCGGTCAGCGCTTGAGTAATTTGCCTTCTATAACGGGTAGTCGTCTCATTAAATCCCTCAAGAAATTAGGTTTTGAAGTAGTTCGCAAAAAGGGGAGTCACAATTTTCTTCAACATCCCGATGGCAGATGTACCGTGGTGCCCGTACATGCAGGGGAGACAATAGGTAGAGGTCTTATGTCTCAAATTATGCGTGATTGTGAGATAACCGCAGATGATTTAAAGAAACATCTATGAGCGAACCTATCGCTCTATCGGATGCGGCTTTGCCGGTCCGGTGAGATTTCTCGTCGGTCGTCAATAATCGATATACGAGGAGAACATGGAATTTAATAAAGACAAAGTTGATGAGTACACATTGGCTCTGCTTTACTTGGTCATGTGGGAAGAAAAGCATTATGGAGCACGTGCCTGGAAAAGCTTCGATTGGGATACAATGGATCGTCTTTGTGAAAAGGGATTTGTACATGATCCTAAAAACAAATCAAAATCTGTTGCCGTAACCGAGAAAGGATTTGAAAAGGCAAAAAAACTCTTTAACAAATTTTTTGGTGAAGGCAATGAATAACAATCGCCTTCGGTGAACAAATAATTTCACATGGGGATAATGGTGTCTTGTAATGACACATTAATAAGCAGGGATGATGAAAATGTTATAACGCAAGACCCC
Organism: Deltaproteobacteria bacterium; assembly: GCA_016934135.1. Taxonomy (GTDB): domain Bacteria; phylum Desulfobacterota; class Desulfomonilia; order UBA1062; family UBA1062; genus DSAD01. The sequence continues at coordinate 2,025 of JAFGTK010000174.1, forward strand.
ATGACCTCTCCTAAAGCGGATGTTTCTATTTTTTACACCTAAAGCAAGCATTCTGAAGGGATGAAGCACGAGATTTGCAGGGCCCGATGCCCTCATCGGGCCGTATTCCAAAGGATGAGGTATTCAGTTCCCCGGCCATGTTCCCGGGAGGCGGACCGTTCGGTGAACGGTCCCTACCGTGATTGCTGCAGGACGTCTTGGCTGCTAATTATTGTTGATGCATAAGACGCATCCTGACAAGAATGGCGTCTCCATGATCATCAGGTATCGAAGGTGGCGGGCCGTTGAGATCCGCAATCCCGCTCAGCTTCTCGATGAACCCTCGGTACTGCGCATATGGTATCTCTGCAAAAATACTCGGGTCTTGCCTTCCGGTCTCATCGAATTCCTCGGAGAGCACCCTGCCGCCGGAAAGACCCACGAGATCGAGTATCCGGCGGACAGACTCATGGCCCTTATAGAAGTCAGGCTTCTTATCGGGCGTGATTACGTTCTCTTCTTCCTCTTTCTTCAATGCATCTGCTGATTTAGCGGGTTCATCCAAAGGCAAGGCCGTGCCGGGTGAGGCTGCCTTGTATTGGGTTGGAGAAGAGGCCGTGACTTGATTCTCTAAAAGGGCACGTGCCGAACCTTGTGTTTTTGCCTTGACCTCTGCCGGGCTGTCTGCAGCTGCGGCAATTTCGTCCCGAAGAACAAGGGCAATCTCAAGGCTTGGCTGTTTTGCAGCCTCTACATAATCGGCATCCGCAGCAGCATTCTGGTGTGAAAAGGAACCCGGCCTGCCGGTTTCTCCTTCGTGGACAACCGGTTCCTCCCCGCTGCTCTCCATAACCGCATCCTTCATGAAACCGGCTATGTGGTTCCCGGGCGAATAGACGCTGTAAACGGTAAACACAAGCACAGCCACAATACTGACGGCTGCAAATTCAAGAGGGATCTTTATCTGGGCCGGGACAAAGAGGATCTCTTTTATCCGTGACCAGTAAGAAGGGGCATCCAGCCGTTCGTGAAGGGATTCGATAAAATTCTCCGGTGCTTTCAGACTGCCTGCATCCTTGAGATCTTCGATAACAAAGAGCAGGGACGCAAGCTCCTCCCTGCAGGACCTGCATACGGCAAGGTGCTCGTCTACCAGGGTTCTGATCTGTTTGTCGAGCATATCATCGATATATGCCGACAGGTTTTCTTTCACGTCTTTACAGTTCATATTGTCTTTCACTCCTTAACAGATCCCTCAATGCCAGCCTTGCCCTGGCAAGTCTGGACTTCACGGTACCCATGCCGAAACCGGTGATCTGAGCAATCTCCTCATATGAGAGTCCTTCGATATCACGGAGAACAACAACGCTTTTCTGTTCAGGAGACAATGTATCGATCGCCTCGAGGATCCTTTCCCGCATCTGCTTGTTTTCCAGTTCATCCATGGGCGACGGGCAGTCATCCGGCAGGTTATCATTCACAGGGTTTTCATCATGGCCCTCAGGTCTGTTCAGCGACAGGGTCTTTTTCTTTTTCCTGTACTCCGACGATTTCAGCCTGTTTTTACAGGTATTGACCGCAATGCGGTAGAGCCACGTGGAAAATGCAGATTCAAACCTGAATTTCTTTAACGAGCGGAACGCCTTGATAAAGGTCTCCTGGGCATAATCGCCTGCTTCGGCATGATCTCCCAGAAACCAGTAGCACACCGTAAACACCCTGTCCTTATGCCTGATCACCAATTCATCGAACGCGGCCATGCTGCCTTCGACAACGGCCTTTACCAGTTCTGCGTCCTTTTGTGCCCCCACGTTTTGGTCATCCATGTTATTTGACAATCTCCGTTTGAAAATGTTCCCTTGTAAATACCACCTTTTTATGAAGGAAGGGACAAACAAAAGCCAGGGAAACAGCTTCGAGCATCATGCCCTGTTCATTCTTGTTTCCCCTGCCATAGCGCGGATCTCCCATGACCGGGAATCCGATCATGGAAAAATGCCTGCGGATCTGGTGCAGCCTGCCGGTCTTGATCGTAACATCCGCCAGGGAGATATGTGTCCCGGGATCATACGAGATCAATTCAAAGGCGGTGATTGCCTCTTTTTTGTCTATGGGCAGGTCTATAACGCCGCAGGGTTTCCCTGAAAGATCACCCAGCACCTCTATGCGATAGCGCTTCTCAACCAGACCCTGCTGGAAAAGGGCTGATAGTTTAGCAGCGGCAGTCCTGCTATGGGCCAGAAGAACCAGCCCGGATGCCTCACGGTCGAGGCGGTGCACAAGAAACACCTGGCGCCTGGGGTCAAAGAAAAGCTCTGCCTGCCGCAGAAGAGAGCAGTGATCACCGAAGTTGGTCCCCTGGGCGAGAAGGCCTGCGGGCTTATACCAGACGCTGTAGTGATCATGATCGGCCATGCACACGGCATGCCCGGGTGTCAGGGCGAGGAGTTCCTCATCGTAATACAGCTCGAGGGTATCACCGGATATGACCGGCGCCTTTGCACGCCTGATACGCATGCGCTTGCCTTTCTTTCTTGTTAACCACACAGCGCCCTTGTTCATGGCGTCTTTTA
>JAFGTK010000175.1 GCA_016934135.1 Deltaproteobacteria bacterium
CCCAGCACCGCAGTCAGAAGATTGTTGAAATCGTGTGCTATACCTCCTGCCATTACACCGAGGCTTTCGAATTTGCGAGTCTGCCTTGACCTCTGTTCCATGTCTGACCGCTGTTTTTCATCAAGTTTTTTCTGGGTAATGTCCCGCATGATATGGACACCGCCTATCAGCTCGTTATCCGCGGTTATGATAGGATCGATCGAGACTTCGTACCATCTGCCGTCGAGATCCATTGTTGTGCCTGCCCTGTGTCTTGTGCGGACCATCTCTTCAAAGGGACAATCCTCAAACCGACGGTTGAGGCCGTGGACAACCTCATAGCAATAGCGGTTTTCAATAACTTCATTCCGTTTCCCGCAAAGGCGTCCCATGGCTCTGTTGTGTTTGATAATCCTGTTTTCGGTATCAAGCAGGCAGACGGATTCTTTGATGGAATCAAAGGTGGACTGCAGTTGCTGTTCGCTTCTGTGTAACGCATCCAGGGCTTCCTTTCTGCCGGAGATATCAGTGATAAAGTCCAGAATTGCCGGCCTTCCTTCCCATTCGATCAGCTTGGAACCGACCTCTGCCCACAGGTAGCTGCCGTTATTTTTTCTGAGTCTGAACTGAAACCTCTCATCAAGATTCTTCCCTGATATCCTTTGATTATATCGTCTGACGATCTGTTTCATGTCATCAGGATGAACGAATTTTTCAAACGGGGTAAAGGAGATCTCATCCCTTGTATACCCGGTTAGTTCAATGGCCTTCCTGTTAAAGTACTTGATCCTCTCGTCCTGAAGTACGATGATGATATCACCAGCATTTTCCACCAGATCCCTGTAGCGTTCTTCGGACTTTATCAGGGCTTCCTCCATGCTTACCCTTGCTGTTATGTCCTCCATAAAGCCGTTTATCCTAGTCGTCTCACCTGCTCTGTTCAGGACAGGGCTGTCCTTGTCCCTGACCCATCTTTCACGGCCGTCTTTGGTGAGGATACGGTATTCGATATCAAGAGGTCCCTTGTTTTCCCTTGTGTCTTCAAGGGCCTGTCTGACCCTGTCCCGGTCGTTTGGATGAACTATCTTCATCTTCAGATACGGGTCCTTTAGAAATGCATCTGCAGGGTATCCGGTTATCTCCTCAATTTTTGAGGAAACAAACAAAGGGGGTGTATTCTTTTGAGGCAGGACGGAATATGCGGCACACGGGATATTCTCGCTCAAATGCCTGTAGCTTTCCAATTTATCATTCAGGGATTTTCCATGGGTTCTCATCCTGCAGGGACTTTTCTTGAGTCTCCTGATTGTGGCTTTTGATTTTTCGAGCTCCTCAGCATTCCTGCTGTCCCTGTCGTTTTTCACGGACATGCCCCTCTTTGTTCAAAAGTGGATTATTCAAGAAAATTATATCATTATGATGTACGCAAGTTCTTCCCTATATTGCTGGTTTCCTGGATTGCAAAAAACACTTATAAACAGGGCTTTGGGTCCTGTATAATGTAATTTATTTATATTCCATTGTGGAATATCCATCAAGCAAAAAAACGAGAAAGAACGGCAAGATATGCAAAAGGCTGTAATAAACCATACTGAAAGCCATGCACAATGGATTTATGTAAGGGAAAATAATTTTAGAATCAGCAGTTTTGTTATACCTTTGCCGTAGCCTCCATATCACATCGGGTATTTTCGAATTGACATGGAATGAATTGCACATTAAAGCGTAGTGCAAATCAAAAGTCGGCTCAGGATCGTATTGATTCAATCCGTTTTCAAGTCTACTTCGGTTTTAAACCAAGTCCCAACTGTACAGGTTTTACCGGAGATGACACTGGGGAATCAAGTTCTGGTTCTATTCAGACGATGCTTGCTTAACATAACTTCTTCCAGGGCAAGCCCCGGAAGATTGCAAATGATCGGGAATGTGGAAAATGGAAGCAATGGATAAGGATTTAGAAAAAGAGGTAATAAGACACCGTACTTTCGGTATAATAAGCCATCCGGATGCAGGCAAGACAACACTGACCGAGAAGCTGCTGCTCTTCGGGGGAGCAATCCAGCTGGCCGGCACTGTGAAGGCCCGCAAGGCATCACGCCATGCCACAAGCGACTGGATGAAGATAGAACAGGAACGCGGCATATCCGTGACCACATCGGTCATGAAGTTCGGCTATCAGGGCTATGAAATCAACCTCCTTGACACACCTGGGCATCAGGATTTTTCCGAAGACACCTACAGGGTTCTCACAGCAGTGGATTCCGCTGTCATGGTGATCGACAGTTCGAAAGGGGTTGAGCCGCAGACCGAGAAGCTTATGGAGGTATGCCGTATGCGCAATACCCCCATTATGACCTTTATCAATAAACTCGACCGTGAAGGTCTTGCACCTCTGGATCTGCTGAGCGATATCGAAGACAAACTGCAGATCGAATGTGTACCCATGAGCTGGCCTTTAGGTATGGGCAGCGGTTTTAAGGGAGTATACAACCTATACCGCAAGGAGATTCATCTCTTCACTCCGGGAAAGGCCACCAGGGAACTGGACGGCGTGGTGATTACCGACCTGAATGATCCCAGGCTTGACGAACTGCTCGGGAGCAGGGCAGGGCAGCTTCGTGATGATGTGGAACTCATCGAAGGGGTGCTGCCAGCTTTTAACCGGAAGGATTATCTGAGCGGGACACAGACCCCGATCTTTTTCGGCAGCGCTATAAACAACTTCGGGGTAAGAGAGCTGCTCGATGCATTTGTGGAGATGGCGCCGTGTCCCGGCATAAGGCCTGCGCTCAGCCGCGAAATATCACCTTTTGAAGGGGCATTTTCCGGATTTGCTTTCAAGATCCAGGCAAACATGGATCCTGCGCACCGTGACCGGATAGCGTTCTTCAGGGTCTGTTCGGGCAAATTTACCAGGGGAATGAAGGTAATGCACCATAGGATAGGCAAAGAGGTGACCCTGTCCAATGCCACCATATTCATGGCCCAGGACAGGACCAATGTGGATGAGGCCTATCCCGGAGACATCATAGGCATACACAACCATGGCACCATACAGATAGGTGACACCTTTTCCGAAAAGGAAGAGCTTAAATTTCTCGGTATTCCTCACTTTGCACCGGAACACTTTCGAAGGGTAATCCTGAAGAATCCCATCAAGTTCAAGCAGCTGCAGAAAGGCCTTATCCAGTTGAGCGAGGAAGGTGCAGTGCAGGTTTTCAGGCCCCTTGTCGGCAACAACTATATCCTCGGTGCTGTAGGGATTCTTCAGTTTGACGTAGTAATGGAAAGACTGAGGGCAGAATACGGTGCAGAGGCTGTCTACGAGCCGGTGGATTATGCTGCGGCCCGATGGGTTGTCTGTAATGACAGCAAGGTTCTAAGGGAATTTGAAAAGAACTACCAGGGCTATCTGGCCAGAGATGCAGAGGGATACCTAACCTATCTGGCCCCTAACAACTGGAGATTGAAAACCGCGATGGAGGAATGGCCAAGCCTTACTTTCCTGAAGACGCGGGAGCATAACTGACAAAAAGAGGAATGCCATGAGCAGGAATGCCGATTTCGAACATCTCACCCCCGAGGTGCTGCTGGATATGGTTGAAAAGGCATCCGGTATTCCCATGACCGGGCTGACCATACCGCTGCCCAGTTATATCAACCGGGTATATGAGCTGCAGAGCAAAGGCGGAGAGCGTCTCATCGTCAAGTTCTACCGCCCGAACCGGTGGAACAGACAGGCCCTCGAGGATGAGCACGAGTTCCTATTGGACTGTGCTGATGACGAGATACCGGTTGTCTGCCCGTTAAGGTTGCCTGACGGTAACACACTGGGGAATGAAGGCGGGCTGTTTTTTGCCCTCTTTCCCAGGAAATCGGGCCGTGCTTTGGAACTTAACTTTGATGATGATCTAAAAAGGGTGGGCAGCCTGATCGGGCGTATTCATCTTGCAGGTGAAAAACGCAGCCCGAAAGACCGGATTATCCTGCATCCTGAGAAATCTACAAGGAATGATCTGGACCTGCTCGTAAGTGGTGGTTTTATAATAGACAAGTACCGGAAATCCTTTGAAGAACTTACCTCGCAGATTGTAGGCAGCATCACTCCGCTCTTTAAGGATGTTCATTTTATCCGTATTCATGGGGACTGTCACCGGGGCAATCTGCTCGACCGTCCAGGTGAAGGTCTGATGGCCATTGATTTCGACGATATGATGACCGGACCTCCAGTCCACGATCTCTGGATGCTTCTGAGCGACCATGCCGGCCGCTCACGCCGCGAGATAGACCTGCTGCTCGACGGATACGAACAGTTCAGGGAATTCGACTATTCGACACTGAGGCTCATCGAACCGCTTCGGTTCATGCGGATCATATATTTTCTTGCCTGGTGCGCAAGGCAGGTGGACGATTATGCATTCAGATCCAATCATCCTGACTGGGGCGGCGAGATCTTCTGGCAGAGGGAAATAGCAGACCTCAAGCACCAGTTCCAGGTCATCATGGAACACAAGGTGGCCTGGGAAGAGGAAAGATTCTTCGGAGGATGACAGCTCCTGTCAGGCGCCTCCTGAAGCAGCTACAAAGCCCTGTGCAGCAGTTCCGGTATCTGCCGGGGTCCCTGCTATCTGAGAAAGGTATGCTGCGCCGAGGTTTTTTATGTGTTCGCTAACGTTGTCGAAATAATTGTAATGTATCTGTTCTTCGTCAATAACGGCTTCAAAGAGTTTCATGCTCGTGCTGTCGCCGTTATCCCTGCAAACAAGGACAAACTGGTTGTATATATCTATGGTATCGTCTTCGAGTTTTGCATCGAAGGGAAAGATACCTTCTATCTTCTGGCTTTTTGCAACCGTTCCTGCAAGTTCGGTTGTAGGTTCTCCCCCCAGTTCCTTGATCCTCTCTGCAAACATCTCGGCATGCCGCATCTCGTCGATGGCTATCAGCTTGACCTTTGCAGCCAGATCCCCGTAATCCATGTCATCGATATTATAGTGCTGGTTCATGTACTGGTGAATTGCCTGCAGTTCCATGGCGCGTGCCTTGTTCAACGCATCAATTACATTTTTTTTCCGTTTCTCTCGGGTGGTCTGAGCCATAATGTACCTCGCTTTTTACATTCTCGTTTCTGAGATCAAAAATAAAATCAATACCCTGTGATTTTAAGAGTATGCCCTTTTTTTATTAATATGTTGTGCGTAGTATTAAGAGTCAAGGTCTGCAGATAAAAAAAATTAAATGTGCGCGGCACTGTTCACTGCATATTCAAACAGGACGACCTTCACAGGCGGAACCAGGATCGGGATGGTCTTTTCGTGTAGACTTCATCTCTGATCCTGGTCCCCATGAAGGATTTGAGAAATTGTCTCCTGTCGCTGTCTTATCAGTAATTCCATCCAAAAAAGCCGAAGGCCAGGAGGTTCATGATGATCGGCACCGAGTAGATGAAAACAAGGATGGTTATCTTGGCTTTCAGTGTCTTGCGTGTAATGACCCAGATCACCCCGCAGAAGAAGTGGAAATATCCAATGAGGAAGATGAGCCAGACTCCGCCGAATGAGAGATACCAGAAGGGATATTCCCAGACCAGATGGCCGCCTATATTCAGCAGGCATTCGACAAAGACGCAGAAGATTGAATAGCCAATGGCCCAGAACCATTTTTCAGGGAGGCCCAGGATCTTCTCGGTTGTGCTCTCAGATAAGGTATAATAATAGATTATTCCTACGAGCAGGAACATGAACATGATCTCGATATTCCATCCCACCATGGTACGAAGTGCTGTATCTCCCGGGGTTGTCCAGAATGCGGATCTCTGGGTGAAGTGCAGCACCCATCCGTTCCAGGTTTCATTGAAGAAGTCTATACCGAAGATAGTGAGCCCGGAGAAGACGGCGTCCCAGTTGTCTGTCTGCCTGGCCAGCCTGATTTCCTTTGAATAAACATAGAACACTATAGCCAGCAGCGGGATAATGTACCATTTTACCATTGAAAGGTCCCTGAGCCCGTCAAGCGCCTGCAATGTCGCCTGTGTCATAAATACCTCCTCTTTGTTATTTGATTATTAAAAAATAATTGCCCGGGATTATGCAGGCAGCACCGAAGGATCTTTGCACAATCCCCTTAAAACGATCTTCAGCCCTTCGTCGTACATGCGTACCGATGAGATGCCATCTGACTTCACATAGGTCTTGATGAGGAACATGATATAGATCGAGAAAAAAAGCTCGGTTGCATGGTCAACATCGACAGGGTAAAAACGGCCTTCGTCAATCCCCTGTATCAGGATGGTCTTGATCAGGTTCATGGCGCCCATGTTGATCTCATAAAAACGGTCTTCCCTCGGAGAGAGGGAGAATATACCCGGGTCGTTCATTAAAATAGCCCGGAGATCTTTATGATTTGCCAGATAATTAAATGCCTCTCTCGCCATTACAGAGAATTTCTCCACAACGTCATCCGCGCTCGACACTGCTGCTGCAACTGAATCGCGCCAGCTTTGAAGGGCATTGCCCACGGTCTTTTCATAGAGATCGCGCTTGTTCTTTACATAAAAATATATGTTGCTTTTGGTCATGCCCAGTTCTGTTGCAACATCTTCAACCGTGGTCTTTTTGTAGCCGTACCGGGCAAAGAGTTTTAAGGAAATATCGAAGATTTTTTTATGCTTGCCGGACTTATCTTCTGACATAGAGTTTAATTAGAACAATTGAATCAAAAAGTCAAACAGACAATCCGTTGTGCCGTGCATTTTCATGCACAGCCATTGGCTGCCGGGGGAATTTAAATGCTTGACACAGTAAGCTTTGTCCATTAAAGCCTAATTTAGATCTGAAATATGAATATATCTGACTTGAATCTTGCTTTGCGAATGATACCAATGGATACTTTTCAACAAGTACAAAATTCACAGAAGATACTTTTATGCTTTCAGAAATTTATCTGCAGGATCCCAATGTTTTTTTAAACAGGGGAACTGGAACAAGAGGTTATTCATGGCAACAGGAACAGTAAAATGGTTTAACGATTCAAAAGGATTTGGTTTTATTACAGTAGACGGCGGCGGCGATGATGTATTCGTTCACCATACATCCATTACTCAGGATGGGTTCAGAACCCTCGATGAGGGCCAGCGCGTGACATTTGACATTGTCAGCGGTCCCAAGGGTCCTCAGGCAGCAAACGTTTGTAAATCCTAGGCAGAATCAGGGCAGGATGGTCCTGCCCAATACACTGTCTGAAACAGTCCCGTTCTTTTTTCAGGGAATGGGCCTTGTTCGATCCCTCTTCACGTCCGCTGTGCCGGACGGGAAGCATGGATTTGATTCCCCGCAGCCGACTTAAGGCGCAGCGGCAAGGGCTTGTTCCGGGATTTATAACAATAGTGCTGATTTGCCGGTTCGCAGGATGATGAAAGTCCTGCAAACCGGCCGATTTCAAACTGTGTTTTTTATTGATGGATGAAGTTTTCATCTTGACTTGACGGCACTGCATTCGTAGAGTCGCTTCACATTCAAGGTGAAGGTGAAGTGGCCAGGACAAAGAAAAAATATTATGCAGTAGCAACAGGGCACAAGCCCGGTATCTATACCGAATGGTTTGGGCCTGACGGTGCACAGGTACAGATAGTAGGTTTCACAGGGGCCAGATATAAAGGCTTTGCTTCCCGCGAGGAAGCTGAGGGCTGGCTTGAGAATTCGAAAACCGCCGGCAGGCGGAAAACATCCCGTATTTCCGATGTTCCCCGGGTATCAGAAAATCTTGAGGGATATGTGATAATCTATACGGATGGGGGAAGCATCAACAATCCCGGTCCCGGAGGATATGGCATAGTCATAATTGAGGGAGATAAACGCCTGGAGATCTCTGGCGGGTTTCGAAAAACCACCAACAACAGGATGGAACTCATGGGAGTTATCGTCGCTCTGAACCAGTTTGAAAAACCTGTAAAGGCCATTGTCAGGACCGATTCCCAGTATGTAGTCAACGGCATTATGAAAGGCTGGGCAAGAAGGTGGCAGAAAAACGGATGGATGCGTACAAAAAACGAGCCGGCTGAAAACTGCGATCTCTGGGAACAGCTGCTTGAAATGACAATGCGCCACCATGTCATCATTGAATGGGTAAAAGGGCATGCAGGGCATGACGAAAACGAACGCTGCGATGCTCTTGCCAGGGAAGCGTCGGCAATGAGAGATCTTCCGGGTGATACCAATTACGAGCAGGGGCGTACAACAGTATTGCAGAACCTTTTCTGAGAGAGCATTCAAGCTCACGCTCTGAGCGGTTTTCTTATGTAAGGACCTTGATTTCAAACATAAATACAAAAATGGATATCCAAGCGGGAAGAATATATGGAAATATTGTCCATCAATGATGTCACAGTAAGTTTCGGGGGGCCTGCTGTTCTGGACAGGGCAAGTCTGAAGATCCTAACCGGAGAGCGGATCGGCCTTATGGGACGCAACGGTTCCGGAAAATCCACACTTATGAAAGTCATTAATGGCGACCTTGCATCGGATAGCGGCGGCATCTCGAAGCGAAGCGGGATAAAGATTGCCGTACTGCCTCAGGAAGTGCAGGATGACCTGCCGGGAACGGTATACGACATAGTAGCATCAGGCGGCCGAGAATATCTGGAGCTTCTGAGAGAATACCACAACATGGCAAGACGTATTTCCGAACACAATGCCGCTGAAGATCTCTTTGAGCGGCTCGA
>JAFGTK010000176.1 GCA_016934135.1 Deltaproteobacteria bacterium
CAGGGAGTTTCCGCGAACCTCATAGAAGATATGGAGAGATGCCGTAATGTTTTCCAGCGCCTCTCTCAGCGTTGTTTCATTGAATGCGATCGTTATGGGCCTCAACGATATGGATGTGTTCAGCGACGTCTCTTCTACATTCGAAGCGGATTCCCCGGAAGGCGCCTTGTCTGCGGGCAATGCGGCGGGCGGTTGAGAGGATGCTCCCTGCATGCCGGTAATGCGGGAATCGATTACAAGGTCGAGTTCTGCTATCTCTGCGATTGCACTGAATATATCTGTGAACTGCGCATCCTTTGCAGTAAGGGTTATGGTTTTGCCCTCAAGGGGATCGGTTTTAGTTATAGCGGGTATGCGTACCGGGAGCTTCCTGGGCTGGACAGGGGAAACCGTTTCAGTTTCTTTTTCAATGGTGAAGTCCTCTTTTTTCATCATCTTGTCAGTAGTGCATCCTGATAGTATAAGGACGATCAGCACGCATAGCAGATTAATATGTCTTGACATGAACTGTCTCCTCGGCACCGTTATTATATGCGATGGTTACTGAAGTTTTATCTATGGACACCAGCGTAAAGAAATCGGCGGCATCTCCGGGCTCCATCCTTTTACCATTAATAATGCTGTAACCTTTTGAACCGTGTTTAACGATCATGCTTACGGTTACAGGGGCCTGCTCGATTGTATCGCGGTAAAAGACATCCCTGAGACGATAAGGGATATCTCCCTTTTTTATGCTCTGAGAATATGTGCTCAGCTGGTCCACATAGGTGAGAAACTCCGGCCTGTCCGGGATGAAGTTCTTCTGATCAGGCAGTATCATATATGCAAGAAGGCACAGGAGCACACAAAGAAGGGGGGTTGAAAGGAGGAAAAGGATTTTCCGGTCAATTTTCATCTGTGGTATCCCCCATCTTGAAACCTTTCACCGCAAGCCTTATCCCGGATTTTCCGCTTTCGATCGTTGCGCTCTCGAGAAAGAACAGCCCTTCTTCATAGGTGGATATGATCTGGGAATAAAGTGCATCTATGTTGTGATTGCAAAGTGTTATGTCATAATCAACTTCTGTTTTGCCATCCTTTGAGATTGCCACGAGTTCCTGGCCGTATTTCTTCAATGACTCGATCTTGTCCCCGTACATCTTTCTCTCGGAACGCATCTTGACAACGGCCTGATATTTTTTCTGATAATGCTGAACCTGAACCTGGCTGGACCTGTAGTAACAGTAGGATGATGTTATACAGACGATACTCAGTATCCCGGCTGCGATTGCTATCTTAAAATATCTCATTGTCTGGTCTCACATTCCACGGTAAAACTTGCCGACTCCTGCGTATGCGCAAAGGTTGCATGATTGACTGAATACCTGTCCTGCATGTACGCAAGGTATGTTGCAAAGGTGTTTTTTGACTGCGGATACTGGGATTTTATAATCCCCTCGATCTTGACGGATAATATATTTTCATGTGTTGAGTACTTCTGCTGGTTACTTTCCGGTGTGCCCTGTGAGGTCATGTTCATATCCACCCCGGGCCTGGCCACTGTGATCCTGGTGATAGAGACATGTTCGGGCACCATCTCGGTTATGGTGCCAAGGATTGTGTAGAGCTTCGGCTCTGTCTCGAAATCCTTGTACATGCTGATTATGCTGTTGATGTTTGAGAAGTCCAGCTCTGTACACAGCTCTTTATAGTCTTTCTCCAGCGTGCTCAGGTTTTTCAGGTATGCCTCCTGGGCTTCAAAGCTCCGGTTTTCAAAGATCTGTGCCGTGTGGGTGTTTCTCACTCCCAGGAACAGGAAGAAAAAGGAGATGAGGATAATAAGGGCAGATACGCAGATGGAATATTTTGAATATAAGGCGAGCTGTTTTGTTTTCCTGAATCGTTCCGGGGTGAAATCATATTCAGCGGCCAGGACATTACCGACCAGTTCCACATTCGAAGACGTGGCAGATAAGATGCCCTCTATTTCAAAAGGCTCTGCATGGACATCGTTTTCTTCCAGATCAGCCCGGGAAAGCTCATGTTCACCAATTATGAAGAGGTGTCCGTGTGTTTCGTTATAGGAATTCCTGAGCAGGGAGATCATCTCGTGAACCCCTGATACTGTTTCTGCAGGGAGATCGAATGACTCCTGCTTGTTTATGGTAATGAGATAATAGATCACCCCCTGTTTAGAGCCGATTATGCGGACATGGCGATGGTCTTCGAATATCGTGATGACCGTCTCGCCGGTTTTTCTGGCCACAACCGATGCAATTGCAGCCTCTATGGGGCAGTAGATCTCAAGGAAGGTTTCATTCTCGTCGAAGATGTCGATCCTGTTGATATCGCTTGCCGGTATTGCAAGATAGGAGAATTTACCACGTACAGTGTCTATATCATATATCTTTTTGAAAGAGATGAAATAATTTTCATTGAACAGGCCTGTCTTGTCTACGGCTGATCTGATATGGGCAAGTGTTGCCTCGTTCGATACAGAGGAGAAGTCGCCGAGGTCCGCATAGATGGTTCTCGGGCAGAAACATGCAGCGATCGTTGCTGCCTTCCTCCCCAATCTCCTGAGTTCTTCAGAGGTGATGCA
>JAFGTK010000177.1 GCA_016934135.1 Deltaproteobacteria bacterium
CGGACCGTTCGGGGAACGGTCCGAAGCCTTGAGTGTTGCAGGATCACATGGTTGACTTTTCGATAGCCGTTTTCAGTGATTTTTTTATGTAATTGATATGGTTGATGGTAGCTTCCCGGGCTGCATGCGGGTCCCTGTTTTCGATTGCCTGATAGATGGCAAAGAGATCCTGAACAATGGCGCGTGAGCTGCCCCCTATGAGGGCGAGCTTTTTCCTGCTGTAGGGTAAAACCCCTGCGATGATGGTATGGATGGATTTGCGCAGATCGATAAAGATGGAGTTCCTTGTGCACTCGGCAATGAGATCAAAAAAATCGGTATAGAGTTTTCCTCCTTCCTTGAGATTGTAGATCACTGTATTAATGCCTAGCTCCACGGTTCTGTCACAGATCCTCTTCAGTGCAGCCAGATCGTTGCGGGTGGCCCGCCGGCTTGCACAGGCAGCAGCCTCGGAATCCAGAAAACGCCGCACATCAAGAAGATCCCAGATCTTGCGGGGGTCGACGGCAATTACACCTTCGATGGGAGAACGGGCACTTTCCTCAGGCAGGGTGATATACTTGCCTTTGTGTTCATGTGAAACAATATAGCCTTTTGCTTCGAGGAGTTTCATGGCCTCTCTCAGGGATATCCGGCTTATGCCGAAGAGCCTGGTCATCTTCTGTTCAGAAGGGAGTTTATCTCCAGGTTTCAGTGAACCATTCACAATGTGATCTATAATCTGGTCTGCAACAAGTGTCGGTATTCTGGGAGATTTTTTTATTTTCGATATGAGATGGTCGTTGGTCTCCATAGGCATAACCTCAGCATACCATGTATGTTGGTAATATAAACATATAATAAAGAATAATACAAAATGCAAGCTGTCGCCCGTCATTGGATATGCCTGCCGGGCAGGTATTCATGTTTTTATACTAAAAAAGCACTAATACGGCCAAAAAAGCCTTGATAAGAAAAACCATTGTGGTTAGCATGGATGCATGCTTGCAGTTGATGTGGGGAACACCCATATAACCAGTGCACTTGTTGAAGGGACGGATATCAAAAACATTGAGCGGGTTTCCACTGCCCAGTGCATCCAGTCCGGCCGGTTCTTCGACCTGCTTGGGATTAAACGGGAAAAAATCCCTTCTCAGATAATCGTATCGAGTGTTCGAAGGGTTGTGGCAGAGATAATCGTGGAAGAGAGCAAAGCCGCCCTTGGTGTGGAACCCTTCATTATAGACAGACATACCGATATGGGAATAACCAGCAGCTATAAGACCATGGAAACCCTTGGTATGGATAGGCTTGTCAATGCGTGCGCAGGCTATCACCTGTACGGCAAAGGCGAGCATCCGCTCGTTATCGTGGATATGGGTACAGCCACTACTATCGATTATGTCACTCGCTCAGGCGAGTTCCTGGGCGGGGCAATAGCTCCGGGGCTCACGAGCGCCTATCACGGGTTGCATTCGCTGGCACCTGAACTTCCTCTTATAGAAATAACGCCTGTGCAGACCATTATCGGGCAGACCACGGATCAATGCATGAGATCAGGGGTTATAGGTTCTCATGCAGCAATGGTCGCTGAAATGGCATGCATGATGGGGCGAGAAAAACAGACAATGCCTCTGGTAGTGGTTACCGGGGGGCTGTCGGGCATTGTAGAGAATAATCTTCCGAAAGGCTTTATTGTGGATGAACATCTTATTCTGAAGGGACTTTGTATTATATATAATATTAATAAGTGTTAAGATTCTGTGGATGTTTTGCCGATTGTTGTGTTGCGAGTGTTTTTTTTGTATAAAGACGGCGTAAAGTAAGGGATTACTAATAAGAATGGCGTAATGGATTACATCAAAAGAAAGCTCATTCTCGCCACGGGTGTGCTCGTTGTATTGGCACTTGTGCTCACATGCTATAGGTCTGCATCTGCGTCTGAAGATGCTGCACAGGCATATCAGAGTGCGAACAAGGCATATGTCGAACTCTGCCGGGATGCCTCTGCGAGAAAGACCAGAACCAGCTGGCTCCAGCTGATCAGTGAGTTTTCCGTTGTTTACAAGGATTTCCCAAAGTCCCGTTATGCCCCGAGTGCGAAGTATCGCACAGCCGGTCTGTATGAACAGCTCTACGGATATTCCGGCAGAAAAGGCGACCTGGAGGATGCAGCGGACGTTTATCTGGATCTTGTAAAGAGATATCCACAAAGTACTCTGGCTGACGATGCCCTCTACAAGGCAGCCGGGATAAATGTCAAACTGGGCAGGGAAGACAATGCCGACTCCTTGTACCGCCAGATTATCAGCCGGTATCCGGACGGTGATATGAAAAAGAAGGCGCAAGGCTCTCTGAAGACGGTTCAGGTTCAGAAACAGCCGGCTAAAGGTTCTTCTTCTCCGGCAACGGTCAAAAAGATCAGGCAGTGGTCGAACAAGGATTATAACCGGGTCGTTATCGATCTTGAAAAAGAAATACCGTTTTCCACAATGACCCTCGGGCCGAATAAAAAAGCCGGCAAGCCGAACCGGCTGGTTATCGATCTCAAGAATGCACGGACTCCGCCCGGATCGAAATATAAGATGGATGTAAACGAAGGCATCCTCTCGGATATCCGCATCTCGCAGTTCAATCATGAAAAGGTAAGGGTAGTGCTGGACCTTACCCAGAAACCTTATTACGATACATTTATCCTGCAGGATCCGCCCAGGCTAGTGATCGATGTAAGCAACAACAGAAGTTCTATCAAAGAGGTTGCCTCGTATCAGAGCAATGTAAAGAAGGTACGTCCCGGAGCGGTTACGAAGATGCCTACGGACATGCCTTCTATTGCAAGCCAGTTCTGCCTGAAGGTTTCGCGTATTGTCATAGATCCCGGGCACGGCGGGAAGGATCCTGGTGCACTCAGTCCTTCAGGCATAAAAGAGAAGGACATAACCCTGACCATAGGGAAACTTCTTGCAAAGCGCCTCAGGCAGGAGGGGTTCGAGGTCTATCTTACCCGGGAGACCGACAAGTTTCTCACACTGGAGGAGAGGACCACGTTTGCAAACAGGAAAAAGGCAGACCTGTTTATCTCTCTTCATGTAAATTCCAATGTCGACCGCTCGGTAAGGGGTATTGAAACCTATTTTCTGAATCTCACCACAGATGCATCTGCCATAGAAGTGGCTGCGCGTGAGAATGCCACTACATCAAAATCCATAAGCGATCTTCAGCTGATCATAAACGATCTCATGCTCAACTCAAAGATCAATGAATCTTCCAAATTTGCAGACAGCGTGCACAAATATGTCATGTCATCAGCAAAGAATGTGGGGTACAGGGGCAAGGATCTCGGTGTCAGGCAGGCTCCTTTCTATGTTCTTCTAGGTGCGCAGATGCCCTCTATCCTGGCAGAAATGGGGTTTATAACGAATTCAACCGATTGCTCACTTCTGAGAAAGAAGTCGTACCAGAATACGATAATCGATGGTATTGCAAAGGGGATAAATAATTATATAATGAATACTACATACGCATATAGCGGGAGGACCCCATGAAACGCCTTGTACTGATATGTATTCTGTTTTCGATCTCGCTTCCACTCTGGGCTGATTACGGATTGAGTAATGTAGTGACTAAAGAGATTCACAGGAGCAGCCCTGTAGAGCAGCCCAGAGAAAAGCCCGTGCAGGAAATTGTCCCCCCGCAGACAGTAATGCCCCAGGTATCCGATACCAGGCCCGAGGTATCCTTTACCAAGACCGTTTATTATCCATACACGATCCATACGTCCTCATGGCAGGATCAATCAGCTGCTATCCAGGAGGTCGGAAAGATAAGGCCGGAGCTTGAAAGGGTGTTCATCACCAAGATCGATCTCGGTACATCCGGGGTCTGGTACCGGGTGGACTACGGGGTATTCCCCACCATCAAGGAAGCAGTGGTAAGGCTCAGGGAGCTGATTGCGGACAAAGTTCTCGAAAAGGGGGCGTTTGTCGGCAGCACAGTACCTTATGCAATTGAAATCGGGATATACGACTCGAGAGAAAAGGCCGAGAAGATAGCCGGTGAGCTTGAGCAGAAGGGCATCTTCACCTATACGCTGAAAGAGGATGATACATTGTACAGGCTTCTTTCCGGAGCATACCCGGATACGAAAAGCGCATCTCCCGCATATAATGACTTGAAGGCAATGGGCTTACATCCTACAATAAAGAAGAGATGAGCCATGCATTGATAGATTCATATGTCGAATACCTCACGGTTGAAAGATCCTCCCTGGAAAATACAATTACTGCCTATGAAAATGACCTGAGGCATTTTGTCTCATGGCTCGAGGACAACGGCATATCGGCTGATCAGGTCCAGGCAGCGGATCTTGCCCGGTATACCTCATACTGCACGAAGAGAAAACTCAAGCCTACAAGCATTGGCCGGTGCCTTTCTACCATACGCCAGTTTTACCGGTTTCTCCTTGAGGAAGGGATCGTTCATGCAGACCCTACCCGGGATATGGCATCACCAAAACGCGGTAAATACCTTCCCGATATCCTGAGCCTGGAAGAAGTGGACAGACTGCTGGCTTCCCCCAACGTTTCAACTCCGCTGGGAATCAGGGACAAGGCAATGCTGGAGATTCTCTATGCAACAGGGCTTCGGGTAACGGAACTGGTAGAGCTGAAGATGAACAATCTAAATCTGAATGCAGGATTCCTTATCTGCCTGGGAAAAGGAAACAAGGAAAGGCTTGTGCCTATGGGAGAGACAGCACGGCGATGTGCACGTGAGTACATCGACATGGTCAGGCCTGCACTTGTCAGGACAGCATCGGATGTGCTTTTCTGCTCGAACAGGGGCTCGGCAATGACCCGTCAGAATTTCTGGTACATGATCAAGCGATACGCTCATACAGCAGGCATATTCAAATCCATCTCCCCCCATGTTCTGCGCCATTCCTTTGCAACACACCTGCTCGCAGGGGGTGCGGATCTCAGGTCGGTCCAGATGATGCTCGGGCATGCCGATATCTCGACAACGCAGATATATACCCATGTAACTGCCGCAAGGCTCAAGGAGATACATGAGACGTATCACCCGAGAGGATAGCCCATGGAGGTAATTACCTCCCATATTCAGGCTGATTTCGATGCATTTGCATCAATGATAGCCGCGAG
>JAFGTK010000178.1 GCA_016934135.1 Deltaproteobacteria bacterium
ACCCTCGGCGTAAAGGGGATCGACACGTATAACAAGCGGATCAGAAAAGATCATAAAGCGCCGGCAACATCACTCGCCACACTCCATGGCCAAGATAACGAACTCGGGCTCCTGCCGAAGCTCGTTATCATCATCGATGAAATGGCAGACCTCATGATGGTAAACAGGGAGGTCGAGATCCATATTGCCAGACTCGCACAGATGGCCCGTGCAGCGGGTATCTATATGATCGTGGCAACACAGAGGCCTTCGGTGGATGTCATTACCGGTCTGATCAAGTCGAACTTCCCTTCAAGGATATCCTTCAGGGTGTCTTCTAAGATCGACTCCAGGACAATTCTCGATTCATCAGGCGCTGATCAGCTGTTAGGTCTCGGCGACATGCTGTTTCTCTCGCCCGGGACATCTCATCTTACAAGGGTACACGGCGCATATGTTTCAGAAGAGGAACTTGACCGGGTTGTAGAATTTATAAGAGAACAGAAGGGCCCCCAGTATGTGGAGGGCCTCGATGAAAAGTTTGCCAGCATTGCAAAGGAAGACTCAAATCCTGCAACTGGCATCGACGAATATGATCCTGTATATGATCAGGCACTGGAGTTTGTAACAAATAAGGGCAGCGCTTCCATATCTCTTATACAAAGAAGATTTCGAATAGGTTACAACAGGGCAGCCCGTATTGTGGAACAGATGGAGAACGAGGGTATTATCGGCCCGTCAGATACCGCAGGAAAACCCAGAAAGGTATTGGTTAAATCCTATGCAGCAGAACTTGAAGAATAGCCTTTGCATATCCATTTTCATGCTTACTCTTGCCTCTTTCGCCAATGCAGGAACCCTGGAAGATATCCAGAGTAAGTATATGCAACACAACGACTTTGTTGTCATGTTTTCCCAGGACACCTATCAGGGCCTTGTGGATAAACGGATACACTTTACCGGAAAGGTCTTTTACAAGCGTGATGTCGGGGTTCGAATGGACGTGTATGAACCGCAACGGCAGATAATAATTCTGAAGGAACAGACAGTCCATATTCACCTGCCGGATGAAAACACCACAACCACCCAGGAACTCCCGAAGGAGATAGCCTCTCAGAACATCCTGGGTTTTTTCTCCGGGCTGAACACAATTGATGAAGACTACACCATTGAAGATACAGAAGATGAACTCATCCTGCATCCAAAAGGCGGTACAGGCTTCATTTCCATCCAGACAGACAAATCGAATCTGTTGAGCAGGATCCTGCTCAAAGATGCTGCGGGTAACAGCAGTACCATTGTCCTGAGCGATTATCAGTTCAACACCGGAATTGGGGAAGATCTATTCACCCTGAGCAAATCACAACAGTGAGCATGAAATGCCCTCTGGCTGAGCAGCCGCATACAGTCATTGCACAGTAATATTGCTTACCTGCCATGATCATCATTTCTTCCCGACCCCCCCAACACCTTGACCTGAACAGTTCCCTCTGGTAAAGCATTGTATATGGATTTCACCCTCATCGATAAGACTGTAAACCTGCTGTTGAAGGCATCTCATGTCATTGTTCTTACCGGTGCAGGGATATCAACCGAGTCAGGGGTGCCTGATTTCAGATCGCCTGGAGGGATCTGGGAAAGATATGATCCCACCATGTTCTTCATCGAAAGATTCCTTGCCGACCCCGAGGAGGTCTGGAGATGCATGCTCGACATGAATAATTCCAATGAATTCAAACTCTGGGAGGCCAAGCCTAATAAAGGCCACCAGGCCCTGGCATATCTCGAAGAGATCGGAATAATAAAGACCGTTATCACGCAGAATATCGATAACCTTCATCAGAAGGCAGGGAGCAGACACGTTATCGAATTCCATGGGAATATGCTCTATGCAAAATGCATGGAGTGCACCTGTAAATACGGCTATGAACATGTACTGGCAGAATTGAAAGAACAATTCCCTCCAAGATGCACATGCGGAGGAATACTTAAGCCCGATGCTGTCTTCTTTGGAGAGGCTATCCCCCAGGCAGCGCTTACGGAATCGTTCAAAGAGGCTGACGCCTGTGATCTTATGCTGGTCATAGGCACCTCTGCGCAGGTGGAGCCTGCAGCATCCCTGCCCTTGATTGCAAAAGGCATGAACCCTCTGCTGAGAGGGTTCGGAACAATGCCGATTCCCAAGCCCCGGTGCCATGTCATAGAAATCAACTGGGAACCTACTCCTCTGACCGGCAGGGTGTCGGACTTTCTTATTCAGGGCAGGGCCGGCGAGATGCTCTCAAGCATCGAGCAGAAGATCAGGAAGATTAAGGGTTAATGTGAAGATAACAGGAAGAACAAGGATCTTTACCATTCTGGCTCATCCGACAACCCATGTGGTCGCACCGAGCATATATAACCACATGTTTGAAGAACTGAGACTCGATATGGCCTATATTGCACACGATATTACTCCTGCCGGCATCTCAGAGACGATTCAGGCGTTTCGCACTTGGGAAAACCTTGGAGGATTCAATGTGACTGTCCCTCATAAGGAAACAGTGGCAGGGCTGTTGGACACAACATCTCAAGTATCGGCAAGGGTTCAGGCGGTAAATACCGTTTTAAGACACGAGGACGGGACATTCGAGGGACATAATACAGACGGCATCGGGGCACAAAAGGCTATCGGCGATGTACGGGGAACTCACTGCCTCGTAATCGGGGCCGGAGGTGCTGCCAGGGCAATAATAGATGCCCTGCTCAATGCCGGGGCCAGCCGGATCTGCTTTGTAAACAGATCGTCTTCCAATTCGCAGAAACTTCTTGATATTTTCTCTTCAGACAATGTCTGTGTCTTTGATCCTGAAGATATGGATAAGATAAATGTAGTTGTCCAGGCCACGCCCATTGTGGACTTCATCCCCTTTGACATCGATCTGAAAAGGCTGAAGAAAGACACCCGGATACTGGAGACCGTGATGCGTCCCACCGTATTATCTGATACCGCATCGGAATATCATCTCGAAGTCATACCAGGACATGCGATGCTCTATTTCCAGACAAAGCAGAACTTCAGGCTGCTGACCGGGATAGACGTACCGGATACTGTTCTGGAAAGTGCTTTTGGAACAGTTGGGTATAAAAAATTATGAGTATATACATTGAGTGCTGCAAGCGGAAAGGAAGCCCCAGGATAGCTATCGAAGTATGTAAAACCTGCAGATTAAACAAAAAATGCAGTGCATACCTCTCATACAGGAACCCCTCCCTGTTTGAGAACAAGGATAAACATCTAAGAAATAGCGCCACTTGACAGTTTATCTTCTTTGGATTTATGGTGAGGCATTATGCCGAAGAAACACATATATTTATACCCTGACGACGTGCTCAAGACCAGGGCCCATGAGATTGAGAACATAGACCTCGATATCATCGACCTAGCCGAGGACATGAAAAACATCATGTATACCGCGCCGGGAGTGGGGCTTGCCGCACCCCAGGTAGGCTTTTCCAGACGGCTGATCCTCGTAGATCCCACAGCAAACAAGGAACCTGGAAATCTGACCACGCTTATAAACCCGGTTATCATAGAACAGGACGGGAAGGACACAGACAGTGAAATGTGCCTGAGTGTACCCGAGGTATCCGTGGATGTCCCCCGCGCAGAACGTATCGTTGTCAAGGGGGTAAATCTGGAGGGCAAGGAGATCATCATCGAGGCGGAAGGGTTCCTTGCTAGAATCTTTCAACATGAGATAGACCATCTAAACGGAAAGGTTATCCTGGATTATGCATCTCATCTGAAACGATCTATCTACCTGAAAAAAAGGAAAAAAGGGAGATTATGAGGCTCGCTTTCATGGGTACTCCTGATTTTGCCCTGCCGACCATCCAGGCACTGGTAGGTACAGAAAAACATGAAGTAGTATGCGTGATAACTCAACCGGACAAACCAAAGGGAAGAGGCCGGCATCTTATGCCCCCGCCGGTGAAACAATATGCGCTGGAAAAAGGTATCCCGGTTCTTCAGCCTGAAAGGATCAAGAATAATCGGGAGATTTATGAATCTATCGATGAATTCAGACTCGATGCTGTAATTGTGGTAGCTTATGGAAAAATACTGCCTGCTGACATGCTCGAGATACCGAGAAAAGGATTCATCAATGTTCATGCGTCCCTGTTGCCTTCGCTGAGAGGAGCAGCACCGATAAACAGGGCCATCCTTTCCGGATGCACGACAACAGGGGTAAGCATCATGCAGATAGATGCCGGCATGGATTCAGGGCCGGTATATCTCAAGGCACAAATCCCCATCAATGAAAATGACGATGCAATGACTCTTTCAACAAAACTGAGCTTTCTGGGAGCAGATAAACTCCTTGATGCTCTTGAGCTCCTGGACAGAGGTCAACTCTCACCGATACCGCAGGACCATGAACAGGCAACGTATGCACCCATGCTCACAAAAAACGAGGGTGAGATAGACTGGAATAAAGACCCTGTAACCATACACAATATGATCAGGGCACTGGTGCCATGGCCGTGTGCATACTCGCATATGGGGCCAAAAACCCTGAAGATATGGAAGTCCTCGTACCTTATAGAAGACCATGACCTGCCCAGGGGATCTCTTGTCAAGGACGCTACCGGGCTCAAGATAGCATGTTCCAGAGGTTATATCATCCCCCAGACCCTTCAGATGGAAGGCAAAAAGATTATGGAATCAGAGGCCTTTTCATGCGGTCTCAGGGATAAGAGGATAATACTGTCAAAGGGGGAGCTTTCATGATACTGGCCCCATCAATCCTGTCTGCAGATTTCTCACAGCTGGCTCACGATCTTGAGAAGGTCGTTTCCGCCGGTGCCCAGTGGATCCATATCGATGTAATGGATGGCCACTTTGTGCCGAACATTACCATTGGTCCGATTGTCGTTAAGCATATCCGACGCACTACCAGCGCCTATCTCGACTGCCATCTGATGATATCCGAGCCGGACAGGTATATTGATGCCTTTGCCGAGGCAGGGGCAGACGGGATAACGATTCATGCCGAGGCATGTACGCACCTTCATAGAACCCTTTCCAGAATTCGTGAGCTCGGGCTTAAGTCAGGCGTATCTCTGAACCCTTCAACACCTGTAAGCGCGATAGAATATGTACTGGAAGTCACTGATCTTGTACTCCTCATGAGCGTGAATCCAGGGTTTGGTGGGCAATCTTTCATCAATGCGGTAATACCTAAGGTGGACGAGGTGAGGAAACTTATCTCTCAAAGGGATATCCTGCTCCAGATCGATGGAGGGGTGGGGACTGACAACCTCGGCATGCTCCTGTCTAAGGGTATCGATGTGATCGTTGCAGGATCCAGCATATTCAACAGCATGGATCCTGAGTCCACGATAAAGGAGATGTTCGCTATTGCAGCCGCCAATGAATCTTAAACATATTCTGTTGATTGCGTTGTTCCTGATAGTTTCGGGATGTGCTCACGTACCCCAGGAAGAATCTGCAGTCGGACCTGACAGTTCGAAGCCTTACCTGAACATGATCCTCGCCCGCAATGCAGAGAATAACGGAGACTGGAACCAGGCACTTGAGCTCTACGCCGCAATCGACGATCCGTTTTCATGGCTTGCTCAGGCCAGAATCCATTTTATCCTGAACCAGTCCTCCAGTTCACTGAAATTTGTGGACCGGCTGATTCAGGAGGATGCCTATGCAGATGAGGCACTTGAACTGAGAACCAAGATCTATGCACGCAAGGGGGACTGGCAGCAGGCAATCAACGATACACAGACCCTTACAGAAAAATATCCAGATAACCGTCAACTCAAATTGTTCCTGGCTAACCTCAAGATCGTGGTCGCAGATTTCCAAGGAGCCAAGACCATACTTGAAGGGCTCCTCGGAAGCACCGACGACAGCATGATCCTGTACACACTCTCAAAAGCATGTTTCGGCATGAAGGATCTTACCTGCACACAAAAAGCCCTTATGGATGTCATTGCCATAAACCCCAAATTCTCCCCAGCCTACATCGATCTCGGCAAAACCAACGAGCTGCTGGGGCAGTCCGAGCAGGCAGAGAATGCCTATAAACAGCTCCTGGAAATCGATCCGTACTCAAACGACGGCCTCATTGCCCTGTCAGAGTTCTATATCTCGCAGAAGGATTACACCGGGGCCATATCCACTCTGGAAACACTCATGAGGACGAACCCTCATGTTCAGATTATCAGAAAGCTTATCGTGCTGAAGCTTCAGGAGGGTCTTTTCAACGAGGCATTGGCGGATTTTGAACAGATTGAAGAAAAGACGGACGAAGACAACTACTATATGGCCATAGCATATGCAAAACTCAGCAGATACGAGGATGCGCTGCAGGCCCTGCAGGATATCCCTATTGCCGGAAGACTCGGCTGCGATGTGACAATGCTTAGATCATCCATAACAAAAGACATGGGGAATACTAAGGAGACCCTTGATATACTCATATCCGCATGGGAATACTACAGTGATAAAGAGACCTGTAACGATATCGGATATCAGCTGGCAACAGAACTCGATTTCACGGGCAGAAGAGAGGAAGCACTGGATATTGCCGCAAAACTCCTCGACAAAAACCCACATGATCCAGTGGCCCTGAACTTTATCGGATATATCTGGGCTGATGAAGGAACAAACCTTGATGAGGCTTATGACATGATCAAGGAAGCCCTGGATCTTAAACCCGATGATCCCTTTATCCTTGATTCCATGGCGTGGGTACTGTTTAAGAAGAACCAGGGCAATCAGGCATTGAAATATATGGAGAAGGCGCTGGAACAAATGGATAGCGATCCCATAATGCTGGAACATATGGGCGATATCCTCAAGAGCCTTGGAAAAATCAATGAGGCGTTGGATTATTATATAAAATCGTCTATTCTGAACAACATGAGGCCGGGTATACAAGAAAAGATCGATGAATTGCTTGAATGATTCATTGCTGGATCATATCTTTGTTCTGAACAGGTGTTAAATGAGTAATGAAGCAAGGGTTGGAATCTTTATTGTTATTGTTCTCGTCATCTTCGTAATCCTGTCTGTTCAGATCGGCGAATTGAGCTTTTCAAAAAGGAATGCCTATACCATAACCATGGTGTTTTCTTCGGTTGAAGGTCTTAAGAACGGCGCCCCTTTGGAACTTGCAGGAGTGGATGTAGGAACCGTTACAGGCATCTCCCTGAACAGGGATTATTCCGCTGTTGTAACCGCTGCAATCGATGAAAAGATAAAACTGCCTATCAATTCCACCGCATCCATTGCCACCAAGGGTGTGCTCGGAGACAAGATCATCATACTGACACCCGGAGCCTCCGAGAATACGATCGAACCGGGAGGAAACCTGGCAAGAACAACAGTTCCCCCCTCGGTTGACCGCCTTCTCATGCAGCTCGGTGAACTTGCCACAAACCTTACGGAACTGACAGGTGCACTGAATGCAACCTTTGGAGATGAAGATACCCTACGGAGCATTCTCAACAATATTAACAGGTTCAGCGAGGATTCTGCAGCACTGGTATCAAACAACCAGGAAAATATCTCCATCGTCATCTCGCAATTAAGAGAGATTACCGACAACTTCGCTGTTGTCTCTAAGGACTTGATCAGTACATCGGCAGACTTCGGCGAGATCATCTCACATGTAAATTCGGGCAACGGCACAATAGGCAGACTTGTAAAGGATGATGCCCTTTATGTATCCTTCATAGAGTTCATGGAAAACATTGATCAGCTCACATCCAGATTGAATGAAGACAGCACCATCAACATGCTGCTCAGCGACTCAACAATCTATTATGATCTTGTGGCCATAACGGAAAATATAAAATTTATAACCGACGAGCTTTCTGCAGGCAGGGGGACCATAGGTCATCTCCTCGTCGATGAGGAGCTGTATCAGCATCTCGACGAAGCCATACGCAATGCAGACCTTGCTGCACAAGGCATTGAAGAACAGCTGCCGATAACAGTCATGGGAACCATCCTAGGACTGATCTGGTAGGCATCATGCGGTTCAGGCTTATAGCCCTGATCATCATTTTCCACCTGTTTTCCACAGGACAAACAGCATTGGCCGGTCGATTGAACCTGTCCCCCTTCCTGCTTTATGAATCCGGCAGCGAAGACTACTCATTCAAGGCAGCTGGGCCGATCTTCGAGTTTTCT
>JAFGTK010000002.1 GCA_016934135.1 Deltaproteobacteria bacterium
GACTTAAAATTGTCCGGGTATGAAAAATATATGGGGTTTTGAACCGGCAGGATCTTTTTTTACCAATACCCTTGTCCCGTATACCGTTTCAATGTTCTTCTCGGTCAGGACCCCGCCGGGAGATCCTTCTGCGCATATCCTCCCTTCTTTCATGAGCATGATGCGGTCGCAGTATGCGCCTGCAAGATTGAGGTCATGAAGGATGATCAGGACGGTCAGGCCTGTACTCACAGATAGGTTCTTCACGATGTCAAGGATCTTGATCTGATGTGTGATATCAAGGTGAGACGTGGGTTCATCCATGAGAACAAGGGAGGGCCTCTGCACAAGACCCTGAGCAAGGAACACCCGTTGCAGCTCGCCTCCGGACAGTGCGGTTATCTTTTTGGTCCGGTATTCAACTAGATGGAGCAGGGCGAGGATTTCTTCTGTTATCTCATAGTCGGCTTTTTTCAGCGGCGAAAATCTTTTAACATGAGGGTATCTGCCGAGTCGGACAAACTCTTCTACGGTATACGGCGGAAGTATATGTTGAAACTGGGGGATCACGGCTATCTGCCGGGCATATTCCCTCCGGGTGATGCTCGTGATATCAATGCCTGAATATCGTATGACGCCGCTGTATGGTTTGATAAGCCTGCTGATGACCTTGAACAGGGTTGTCTTTCCTGCACCGTTGGGGCCCAGGACCCCGAAAAAGGACCCCTTTGGGATCGACAGTGAGATCCCGGAGATGATCAAATCCTTATCGTAGCCGGCGCTGAGTTCTTCGATAGACAGCACAGTCAAATCACATTACCTCTGCAGGTTCTGCCTTGAGCAGGTAGATAATGAAAAAGATTCCCCCGATCATTCCGGTAATGACCCCTACAGGCAGTTCCAGCGGTCTGATAATGACCTGGGAGATGCTGTCCGAGAGGATGAGAAAACCGGCACCTGCGAGCATTGAAGAAGGAAGAAGAAAGAGATGGTCCGCACCGAGTGCCTTTCTCATGATGTGAGGGATCATGAGCCCTATAAAACCTATTATTCCGGAAACAGCGACGCATGCCCCGGTAATCAGGGATGCGACAATCAACAGCGATGCCTTTGCCTTTACAGCATCAAGCCCAAGATGAAAGGCCTTTTCATCGCCGAGAGAAAGCATGTTCATATCCCTTGCACACCCCCACAAAACCATCATCAGGGGTCCGACCAGAAAGAGCATTATCCTGATCGAGCTTGCTTCAGGGGCTGACAGAGAACCCATGAGCCAGAGGATGGATGCGTGGACATCCCGTGAAGATGCTACGGCAAAGATGAACATGACGATCGAGGAGAACAGAAAGCTCATGATCACCCCGGTCATGATCAGCATGGAGTTCGTGAAATTCTTCAGCGATGCAGCACCGAGAACAATACCTATGCTCAAAGTGCATCCGGCGAAACAGAACATAACCATGGGGAAACCCGAGATGCCGGCTATGATGGAGATGGTTGCACCGAGTGCTCCTCCTCCTGATACTCCCAGGGTATAGGGCTCTGCAAGGGGATTCTTAAGGATTGCCTGAAAGGTTGCCCCGCAGATTGCCAGGCCGGAACCGACAAAGGCGGCCATAATTATTCTGGGAATACGCAATCCCCATATGAGTGTGTGAATAGCCCCCTTGTCCCAGGGGTGCATGAGTGCATCGATAATCGTGTTCGGGGCAAGAGCGGTGCCCCCGGTAAAGATTCCTGCAGCCACGCAGAGCAGATCAAAGAATATCAGCCAGAAGAAGATTGTACTTCTTTTCATAAGACGCCGGGGTACAGACTCTTGATCACGGCCTCAAAGCCGTTCAGGAACATCCTTGGTGTGGGCTGACAGACAAGATCCGCAGAAATAGTATAGATTCTTGCGTTTTTTACCGCAGAGATCTCAGGCATGTTGTCCCAGGGCGCGGTTGTGATATTTGAGCCCATCTCACTTACAATAAAAATGACATCTGGATTCCGCACGAGCACCTCCTCGATATTTATT
This sequence comes from Deltaproteobacteria bacterium, assembly GCA_016934135.1. GTDB lineage: Bacteria > Desulfobacterota > Desulfomonilia > UBA1062 > UBA1062 > DSAD01. The sequence goes on from JAFGTK010000002.1 coordinate 2,003, forward strand.
CTCGGATAGCGCACAGGGACATCCGCGAAGATATTCTCACATCCTGCAAACCGGAGATACTCCCCTGCAAAGGTATTGTCGCTGATGCTTACGAGAGGATTAGTGCCTGTCTGCCAGAATATCTTCAAAGGCTTTTGCGTGCTGATCGAAGAGCGGATGTATTGCATACGTTGCCCGACCTCATCGATAATAACCCTGGATTTTTCAGCCTTGCCGAGCATCGAGCCGAGTCGCTCGAATTCACGGCACATGCATTCAAAGGATTCGCAGCCGTCAAGAACCACAACATACAAACCCCATGCATTGAGCTTCTCTATATCCGATTTCGTATTGCTGTCTTTGCTTGCCAGGATCAGGTCCGGTTTCAATGAAATGATCTTTTCGAAATTGAGTTTTGTCAGGCTTCCGACGATCTCTTTTGAACTTGCAGTCTCGGGCCGATAGCAGGTTACGCCTATGAGTTTGTCCGACAACCCCAGATCGTAAAGTTCTTTTGTTATGGACGGAGCCAGGGAGATGATCCTGCCGGGTAAAGGCTCTAATACCTCAGTTCGGCCTGCCGATGCAAGAACTGCACATAACAGAATAATCAGCCATGCTCTCTGCATGTTTTTCCTTTCCAGCGAGTTTTACGACAATATTGAGCAAACCCTCCTGAATCTATACATAAATCTCTGCCATGGCAAGGTATTCTGATAGATAGGAGGATTGGGGCGGGAAACCGAAGAGATAATATGCCGGAATCTGTAAGGGAGATCTTGACTTATAGGAAAACATTTCATATTGTGCGCATTATGAAATGGGAATCCATACAAAAGGCATATCCGGATGATGCCGCCGGTGTTGAACTGGCCAGAAAGATATATGAACTTGTTCTGGAATCTATGAAGGCCATTGATATTCCTAGGCTCGATTCATTGAATCAGGTCGAAGGTTCTATGATGCCGCTTCCCTTTTCCAGCATGGCTGAGGTCTGCTCTCAGATATGGAAACAGGTTTTTGAAGAGGAACCGGGCATTGATATGGAACAGGCTCTCGCCTCGTTTATCAAAGACGAGACCTTGGCTGAAATTCCCGAGGAGATAAGGGATGCAGCGGCCATGGTCATGCGGCCTGCCGTGACATTCTATCTGAATGCCCTGAGAGAGCTCAATCAGGATCTGGTTTCCAAGGCATGGAATTCCGGCACATGCCCGTTCTGCAATGCCTATCCCCGAATAGCCTTCGACTCTGAGACCAGCAGGAGGCTCAGCTGCCTGCTGTGCGGCCAGGACTGGGAATTCCCCCGGATCAAATGCCCGTATTGCGGCAATAATGATCATGAAACACTGGGGTACTTCGAGGCAGAAGATATAGAAGGTGTAAGGGTCTATTACTGCGAGAAATGCAAGCACTACATAAAGGTCTTCGATACCCGTAACAGGACTGCCCAGGATCCCGAAACCGAAGATGTAATCACGCTGATCATGGACGAGCTTGCCCGGCAGGAGGGTTATCTGTGAACCGTATAAAAGACGGGTATAAGGTTTGAGGTGTAAGGTATAAGGGATCTCGAATCTCGAAGTTCGAATTTCGAAATAAAAAAGACGTATCTTCTTCCAGACCTGACTAGCGACTATTTGGGATCTTGATCTTCCCTGTTCAAACTAAGCAGTCAATTTTTTCGGAGCCTCTTTTAAAGACGTTCATTCATCTTTGGCAGAGTCTTTTTTCTTGCGGACCACGTATGTGATCCAGATGCTGATCTCGTACAGGGCGATAAGCGGGATTGCGAGTAGAAACTGGCTGATAACATCCGGCGGGGTGAGTATCGCCGCCAGGACAAACACGATGAGAATGGCATATTTCCTCTTACTCCTCAGCAGGGTGTGGTTCACTATCCCCATTTTGGCCAGGAAAAACATGATGACCGGCAGTTCAAAGGTAATGCCGAAGGCAAACAGCAGCCTCATTGCCAGGCCCAGGTATTCCTTCATGGAGGGCAGCGCCGATATGGTTTCCGTGGAGAACCCGAGAAAGAACTTGAACCCGAGGGGGAAGACTACATAGAAGGCAAACGATACTCCCACGAGGAAGAACAGTGTGGCTATGAGCACAAAAGGCAGTACATACCTCTTTTCCTTTTCATACAGGCCCGGCATTACGAATTTCCAGATCTGATAGAGTATTACCGGGGTGGCAAGGATCAATCCTGAAAAAAAGGAAACCTTCAGGTATGTGAAGAACGCCTCGGGCAGAGAAGTGTAGATAAGCTGGCTTTTCTCGGGCAGCAGCTTTACCAGCGGCGAGACAAGGAAGTTGAAGATCCTGTCGGAGAACGCGTAGGTCGCAGCAAAACCGGCACCTATTGCGACTACGCACTTTACCAGTCTCCACCGTAATTCCTCAAGATGATCGGTTATCGGGGCCTTTTCCTCTTCCAATCTTTCTTATCCCTCTATTTCATCCTGATTATACGGACTGGTCTCATCTTCTGTTTTGGTGTTCTTGTCTTCTTCCTGCGGCATCTGATCGTTTTCCCGAGGCCCTGTTTTGTCCTGAGGCGCACCTGCATCGTCCGGCTTCTTCTGCAAAGGCTCTTCGGCAGAGAGTTGCGATGAGAGGTCGATCTCCTTTTTCAGGTCATCGGATGCACGCTGGAATTCACCCAAGGCCCTGCCTAGGGACTTGGCAATATCCGGGAGTTTCTTCGGTCCCAGCAGGATCAGGGCAAGGACAAGTATTATTATAAGTTCCTGGCCGCCAATACCGAACATGGTATGTTCATATATGTGTTTTTCTGTTAGGTGTCAAACCAAAGAGCAGGTATGAGTTTTACCATTTGACTATTAGCTGCTTGTTCCATAATCTAGTCCCTGTTATGAAACGCATGACCATTGCACAAGCCCTTACAATACGGGGTACAGGTCTCCACAGGGGTGGAGATGAAGAGATAGGACTGTATCCATCGGAAAACGGAATTGTTTTTATAAAGGACGGCCAGCCCATTCCTGCTATCCCGGAGAATGTTGTGGATACGCAGCTCAACACCTCGATCGGTTTGAACGGGGTTAAAATATCCACTATCGAACACCTTATGTCGGCTTTTTACGGGCTCGGTATTACCGATTGTACTGTCGAAGTAAAAGGGGATGAGATCCCTGTGATGGACGGCTCGGCACTGCCGTTTGTTACACACATTCAACAAGCCGGGCTGGAAGATCTCGGCCGTGAGGTGACGCCTGTTGTGATAACCGGTACTGTCCGTGCGGAACTGGGGGGCTCATGGGTAGAGGTTTCCCCGGGAAGTTTCAGTGTCTCCTATGAGATCGAATTTGCCGAACAGGCCATCGGTCTTCAGCGCATGAGCTTTGACGGGGATGGTTATATCCGGGAGATTGCACCTGCGCGAACCTTCGGCCTGCTCAAGGATGTGGAGACCATGCGTTCCATGGGCCTTGCCCTGGGAGGTGGGCTGCACAATGCGGTCGTGGTCGACGGCAAGGACGTGCTGAACCCCGAAGGCTTACGGTTTGCCGATGAATTTGTCCGGCATAAGATTCTGGATATACTGGGAGATCTCTGGATCCTGGGTGCGCCGGTTATGGGCCGGGTCAGGGCATTCAAGGCCAATCACCGGCTTCATATAGAATGCGCCAAGAAGATACATAAGCTCCTTGGCTCTCTGCGATAAGGTAAAAAGATGTCCAAACGGAATAAAGAGATCATAATCATCATTTTCATCATCGGCCTTATCGTGCTGCTCAGTGTTGCAAAGACCAATATCAGCCGGATAAATCTGCCCTCCCCGAATAACATGGTAATCTTTACCCTTATCAGTCTGAACGTTGTCCTGCTGATCCTTGTCATCTTCCTGGTGACCCGAAACATTACCAAACTCGTCCTGGAGAGAAAGAGGGGTGTTCTCGGCACCAAGCTCAGGACAAAGCTGGTGGCAATGTTCGTGACCCTTACCATTATCCCTACCATGGTATTGTTTTTCACGAGCATCCTGTTTCTGAACCGGAGCATGGAGGGATGGCTGTCCTCAGAGGTGGAGACCGCGATCGAAGAATCAATGAATGTTGCGAGTATCTACTACAAAGAGGCATCTGCAGATGCCATCCACTATGCAAGCTCCATATCCAAGGAGATCACCGAGCGAAGGCTGCTCAAAGAAGAGAACCTGCAGATCCTTCAATCTCTGCTTCATGAAAAGATGACCCTGTTCAGGCTTTCCGCAGTGGAGATCTTTTCCGCCCAGGGAGAAGAGCTGGTCAAGATCATCTCCCCCGAGATCGGGATCACGAGCATGCCCAGCCCGGAATCCAGACTTGTTGTCTCTGCCATGGAAGGCAAGACCATGTCCATTGTTGTCAGTACGGGCAAGGCGGATATCATAGAAGGCATCGTACCGATCAGATCTTCTTTCAATCCCAAGGATGTAGTAGGCGTGCTTGTAGCGGATTACTACATACCCGAGAGCCTTTCGGGCAGGATGGGGATAATCAAGTCGTCCTTTACCGATTACATTCAGAGCCTCAAACTCAAGGGCCCGATCAAGACAAACTACATCATCATACTTACATCCGTAACCCTGCTCGTCATATTCTCGGCGGTATGGTTCGGGCTGAATATCTCAAAGGGGCTTATCAATCCGATAGAAAAGCTCGTTGAAGGTACGCAGAGAATATCCAGGGGAGACCTTGGTTTTTATATAGATGTCCAGTCAAACGATGAACTCGGAATCCTGGTACAGGATTTCAATGCCATGGTATATGATCTGACAGAATCCAGAAGGCATCTCGAGAGCGCATATAACGAACTCGCATACAGGAACCGGTATATCGAGACCGTGTTGAACAACATCTCGACAGGGGTCATCACCATAAACCGTGACGGCTGCATAACATTGATCAATCCTGCTGCCAGGACCATGTTCGCCATAAAGGAGGACTCGGTATACGGCAGGGAGATCGCACAGATTTTCAAAGACGACCAGGTCCCCATGGTGAATGAATTGATCGAAGCCCTGCAGAAATCAAAGGGTGCTACCACACAGAAGCAGCTGTCCGTATCGGTTGAGGGAAAAAGACTCACGCTTATGGGGCATGCGTCGCTGCTCTATGATGACAGCAATGAAAATATGGGAATGGTGGTGGTGTTCGACGATCTTACCCAGTTGCAGAGGATGCAGAGGATGGCTGCCTGGAGAGAGGTTGCCAGACGCATCGCCCATGAGGTGAAGAACCCGCTGACCCCCATACAGCTTTCAGCCCAGAGACTCAGGCGCAGGTATCTGGACCGTCTTGGGGAGGACTCCCAGGTCTTTGATGAATGTACAAGGGTTATCATCAACGAGGTAGACGAGATGAAACGGCTTGTGAATGAGTTTTCCGCCTTTGCAAAAATGCCTTCATCCATGCCCGTGCCCGATGATCTCAACCATGTTGTTTCCGATGCCGTTGCACTGTACCGGCAGGCACATCCCCGGATTGAATATGTTGTTGAGCTGGACAGCCGGCTGCCGATAATTGACATTGACAGTGCGCAGATCAGCAGGGCTGTAGGTAATCTTCTGGAGAATGCGACCACTGCGGTTCTCGAGTCGGGTAATTCCCTGAGAAAGATCATGATAACAACCGGATATGACCCGGATGTTCATATCGCCACACTGGATATTGCCGACACCGGGGACGGGATACCGCCAAAGGTGAAGGAAAGACTGTTCGAGCCGTATTTTTCGACCAAAAAGAGCGGTACAGGACTCGGGCTGGTAATTGTCAACAGGATTATCTCGGATCATAACGGGTTTATCCGTGTCAGGGATAATAAACCCTTCGGCACGGTGTTCAGCATAGAGCTGCCAGTAAAGGAGTGATACATGAGTCATTGCATATTGATTGTAGATGATGAAGAAAGCATAAGGTTCTCTCTCAAGGGGGCTCTTGAGGATGAGGGATATGTCACGCTGCTTGCCGAAAACGGGGAAGAGGCGTTGCAGATTGTGGAAAAGCAGGATGTGGACCTTATCCTTCTGGATATCTGGATGCCCGGCAGGGATGGACTTCAGATTCTGGAAGAGCTCCAGAATAACGGTTCTTCGGTACCGGTGATCATCATGACCGGCCATGGGTCTATAGATACTGCGGTGCGGGCAACCAGGCTCGGCGCCCTGGATTTTATCGAGAAACCCCTGGATCTGAACAAGATCATTATAACCCTCAACAATACGCTGCATCTCAAGGCGCTGGAAGAAGAGAATGCCCTGTTGAGGAAGAAGATCCAGAAAGACGACGAGATCATCGGTGATTCCCCGGCAATAAGAAAGCTCAAGGAACAGATCGATATGGCGGCTCCGTCTGATGCATGGGTCCTTATCCTCGGAGAGAACGGCACAGGCAAGGAGCTTGTGGCCCGCAGGCTTCACAAGAAGAGTAAACGGGGCAAGAGCCCTTTTATCGAGGTGAATTGTGCGGCCATCCCCGAAGAACTGATAGAAAGCGAGCTTTTCGGCCATGAGAAAGGGGCATTTACAGGCGCTTCAGAGAGAAAGCGCGGAAAGTTCGATCTGGCCCATAACGGTACCTTGTTCCTCGATGAGATCGGGGATATGAGCCTGTCCACCCAGGCAAAGATACTGCGCATCCTTCAGGAGCAGCGGTTCGAACGCGTAGGAGGAGCGCAGACGATCCAGGTCAATGTGCGGGTGTTTACAGCGACGAACAAGGACCTTGAAAAAGAGATCGAGCAGGGCAGGTTCAGACAGGATCTCTACTACAGGCTCAATGTCATTCCCATTCATGTTCCCAGGCTGATTGAACGCAAAGAAGATATTCCGGGGCTTGTAGATCACTTTTTAAGACTCTATTCCCCACTCAAGGGAGGGGTGAAAAAGGCCATTACCGAAGGCGCGATAAGGAAACTTATGCAGCATGACTGGCCGGGTAATGTACGGGAACTCAAAAATATCATTGAAAGGCTCGTGATCATGACCCCCGGAGATACGATTAACGCCGAAGACATCCTCCCTCTGGGCACCAGGTCATCTTCTGAGATCGACAAACTCATCAGTATAACCGAACTCAAGGATGCCAGGGCGGAATTTGAAAAGATATTCATAGAGTTTAAATTAAAGCAGTGCGGATATAATATTTCCAAGACAGCCGATCTCATCGGCGTGGAACGGAGCAATCTGCACAGGAAGATCAAAGGCCTGGGTATTGATGTCGGATGAAAAAGGATCGATTGTAAAAGATCCGGGAGGCAAGCTCAATATTGCACTTGTATATCCCAGCACCTACTGGGTGGGAATGTCCAACCTTGGCATGCATACCATGTACCGGGTTTTCAATGATCATCCCCGGATCTGCTGCGAACGGTTTTTTCTGGATCATGAGAGGTCTGTAGAGACCGGCCGGCCCCTTCAGGATTTTCATATCATCGCGCTGAGCATATCATATGAGCTCGACTGGATTTACATGATCCAGATCCTGCTCAGCAACAAGATACAGATCATGGCGGATAGAAGGAAAGGCAGCCCTGTTATTCTGGCAGGAGGATCTGCAATTACCCTGAATCCGGAGCCGGTCGCGGATGCTGTTGATGTCTGTTTTCTAGGAGAGGGGGAAACGCTGCCCGAGCATCTCTGCAATGCCTTTGATACATGCACGGACTATGAAAATTTTCTGGATCAGCTTCAGGAGATACCCGGTGTTTACCTGCCCGGAAGGACACGCCCTGTTTCTGACGGCGATACCATACAGGGCTTCAGCGGCCCCAGGCCATCGCTGTCCGTAATAGACCCCATCGAAAACCCGGCACATACGGTCATCATCACTGAGAAAACCGTATTCAAAGACATGTTTCTCCTGGAGATCGCCCGGGGATGTCCATACCGGTGCAAATTCTGTACTGCCCGTGAGATCTATTCACCGTTCAGGCCTGTCGGACTCAAGCATCTGGAACCTTACCTGGACATGGCTGCATCATCAGGAAAAAAACTCGGTCTGGTAAGCACCTCGCTCAATAACCATCCCCAATCCGGGGCACTGTTCGATGAGATTAATAAACGGGGAATAAGGGTTGCACAGCCGTCTTTGCGTCTCGGCAGGATTACGGAGGATCTGATCGATCTCCTGAAGGAATCGAAGGTTGGCGGGGTCACGCTGGCACCGGAGACCGGCTCGTCCGGGCTTCGGTCTGCCGCAGGAAAGGATATCAGCAACGAGACCATCTTAGACGATGTCCGGTCTCTGGTGTCTTCGGGAATCAGGGACATCAAGCTCTATTTCATGGTGGGGCTTCCAGGAGAGGATGACAGTGACATCGATGCCGTCATCGACCTGATAAAACGCATACGGCAGAGTTTCATCCAGGTCTCAAGAGGGAACAAAAGGCTAGGCAAACTGTCCGTGAGCATCAATACCATGGTGCCCAAACCCCATACCCCCTATGAACGTTGTGAGATGGTCAATGTTGTTGATGCCAGGGCACGGATCAAAAAGATCGTCAAGGCCCTCAAGCGGGAGAGCAATGTAACGGTGAGCTTTGAAGGGCCCAAATGGGCATACCTTCAGGCATTGCTTTCCCGGGGTGACCGCCGTGTTCTGGATGTGATCATTGAGATGGCCCGCAGGGACCCTGATTCATGGCAGGAGGTCCTCAGGCAGTGGCCTAGAAACCCGGACTATTATGCACTCAGGAGGAGATCTGACAGCGAGATCCTGCCATGGTCGTTTTATTCGCTGTGCAGGCCCTGTATCGGGCAGTAAGGTGGAGGTATGAACGAAACAGCAAGCCACTATCACGGTCATAGAAAGCGGCTGAGAAAACGGTTCAGAGATTCCGGCAGGAAGGCCCTTCATGATTATGAACTTCTGGAGATGCTCCTCGCATATGCCATACCGAAAAAGGATACAAAGCCGCTGGCAAAGAAACTCATCGAACGCTTCGGCACATTTCATCATGTCTTTGATGAAAGCCTTGACGAACTTGAATCAACCTCAGGCATCGGAGAATATGCAGGTACTCTCATAAAGCTGGTAAAGGCATGCATGAATCAATATCTGGAGCCGGATAACCGTGCCGGAAAGGCCCTGAGTTCTCCCGAAGCTGTTCTTGATTATGTTCGATGCGAGATAGGCAACGAAAAGACCGAGTACTTCATGCTTTTGTGCCTGAATGCTGCAGGAAAGATAGTACATACAGAGGTGATGTCAAAAGGTACCGTCAATATGGCCCATGTCTATCCGCGGGAGATAATGAAGACCGCACTGCTTAAGAATGCCTCGGCCCTGATACTGGTTCATAACCATCCTTCAGGCTCCCTGAACCCGTCATCGCATGATGAGAATCTTACCAGGAGCCTTACAGAGGCAAGCTCTCATCTTGGGATTGCTATCCATGATCATATCATTGTGACAAAAGACAGGGCCTACAGCATAAAGCTGGGAAAATGCCTGTAACAGCTGCCTGCATCAGGTCTGATTATCTTTTTATATCCTTCAGCGCTGAAGCATGTTTTCTGCCGCTAAAATCGGCGAAAACTTTTAAAGAGAGTGTATTCCTGAGGGTAACGGCAATACATTCAAAGCACAATTACAATGGCGGAAACTTTCAGATAAGCCGTGCTTGCAAAGCTATCAGACCTTTGGTAATACAAAGTTCAGCCGCCGGAGTGGTGGAACTGGTAGACGCGTCGGACTCAAAATCCGAAGTCCATTAGGGCGTGGGGGTTCGATTCCCCCCTCCGGCACCA
>JAFGTK010000179.1 GCA_016934135.1 Deltaproteobacteria bacterium
CCATCCGGGATTTCATTGCACCCTCCTGGCAGCTCGCAGGCGTGCGCTTCTGGCGCGGGGATTCGCCTGGGTCTCTTCATGGGAGGCGGTTATGGACTTGGCCTGAATCCTAACGAGTCTGGGTGTATCGGGTGAAGAAGGTCTGGGGAGCCCTCTGAGGAAGTAGTTTTCCTCGCCTGTCCCGGAAAAGAAACGCTTTACGATCCGGTCCTCTAAAGAGTGATATGAGATCACAGCGAGTACCCCACCTATACTCAGTGCAGAAGAGGCCTTGGGAAGGAATGTCTTGAGATTTTCTATCTCTTTGTTTACCTCCATGCGGATAGCCTGAAAGGTCTTTGTCGCTACATGTATCTTCTGAGGCCAGAACCGTTTGGGAACAGAGCTGCGGACAACCTCGACGAGATCAGATGTGGTCTTCAGGGGTCTTGATCGTACAATGTTTCGCGCTATACGGGATGCAAAACGCTCTTCACCGTAATTTCTTATGATATCTTTGAGCATGTTTTCTTCATAGGTATTAACGACCTGATATGCATCCAGTTCGCCCTTTGGTGAAAAGCGCATGTCCAGAGGACCTTCCCTCATAAAAGAAAACCCTCGATCCGCATCATCGAGGGCCCATGAGGACATGCCCAGATCAAGCAAGATGCCATCGAAATATTCCCATCCTAGAATCATACGTATCTTGTCTATCTCCGAGAAGTTTCTGTTATACAGATGGATCCGCTCACCAAAACACGATAATGAATCCGAGAGCACAGCGATGGTGCCGCTGTCGAGATCAGTGCCGGCGAGCTGGCCTGAAGGGGCGCTTTTTTCAAGGATTGCCCGTGCGTGCCCGCCTCCGCCTAAAGTGCCGTCGAAGTATAGCCCGCCATCTCTCGGCATAATCACCTCCAAGACCTCGTTGAGAAGAGCAGGGACATGATGCATAGGTCTATAGACCCAGCTCTGCAAGTCCTTCGAGCAAGCTCTTGGAATCCTTGAGTGCCTCTTTCATGTATGCCTCATATGTATCCAGGTCCCAGATCTCAAAGCGGTCGGTTATGCCCACGAAAAGACATTTTTTCTTGAGATCGGCATATTCGCGCAGACTGGAGGGTATCAATATCCTCCCTTGCGCATCTATCTGGCATTCCTCTGCAGAGCCCATTACGTGACGCTTGAAGAGGATGTCGGCCTGCCTTACCATGGAAAGGCTTGAAGCCTTCTTTTCCATCCGCTCCCAGTCTTCAGGCGCAAATGACATAAGGCACCGGTCAAGCCCCTTGGTGATAATCAGGTGATCGGTGTCCCAATCGCTAAGCACCTCCCTGAACTTGGAAGGTATGCTCAGCCTGCCCTTGTTATTGATAGAGTTTACAAAATGCCCTTTTAGCACCCTTATCCCTCACCGATTTGACACAAAATGACACTTTTTGACATATAAATTATTTATATAATAATGTCAACCATAAGTTTTTGATAATGACATTAATATTATTATTAATTTTCAAATAGTTATAAAACATTAACAAAGTATGAAGAAAGTGCCAGAAACAAGATAAATTTCTCTGGAAGTTTTTCCGGTTGTTCTATACTATGGGTGCTATGAAGCAGGACCTGGTCTATGAGATACTCAATGAATTGCCTGCAGGGGTTATGCTGGCTGATGATTCAGGGGGCATCATCTTTGCCAATAACGCTGCAATCGAGTATCTGGGGATAGGCAGGGAAGGGCTGAAAGAGATCAACATAGACCATCTTCTGCAGCACGGCACCAGGAAGAAAGAGATCATGCTCCGTACCAAAGGGAACGAGCGTGTAACGGTCAATCTGAGCAAAAAGGTGCTTTCCAATGGCTGGACCGTGATCATCCTGAACGACATAACCGAGGTTCATCAGCTTCAGCAGGAGCTTTTGAAGATGGACAAGCTTGCCACTGTAGGGGAACTGACATCGGGTATTGCCCATGAAATCAGAAATCCGCTTGCAGGGATAAAGACCACAGCACAGGCACTTAGCGAAGAGATCCCGGCGCAGGACCACCGGAGTGTATATATCTCGAAGATAATCATGGAGATTGACCGGCTGAATAAACTTCTGCTGAATTTCTTTGATTTTGCAAAACCAAAGGCCTTGTATATCAGACCCTTTGATGTGAAAAGGGTGATTGAGAATACCATTTACATGATCAAGGATACAGCAAAGGCCAACCGTGTCCAGATTATGGAATTCTATCCAACCAATACCATAAGTATCAATGCAGACCCGGACATGATACAACAGGTTCTGATGAATATATTTATAAATGCCGTGCAGTCGATGTCTGCCGGGGGTAGGATGGAGGTTCATCTCGTGGAGAAGGATTCGCATATCCTGATCGAGGTGAGCGATACCGGAAAAGGGATTCCGGAAAATATTCGCAGCAGGATCTTCGATCCATTCTTTACCACAAAACCCAAGGGCATAGGGCTTGGTCTTTCAATATCATACAGGATTATCAAGATGCATTCCGGCAGTATAACATTTACTTCGTCGGATGCGGGAACAAAGTTTACCGTGAACCTGTCAAAGGACATTAAAGGATGAAGGCGGGGATCCGTCTATTATGAAAACCATACAGGAGGGTATTACATGCCATTTTTAACCTCTACTGCATATGCAGCCACTTCTCAGTTCAGGGGCGACATAGGCGCTATGATAGTCGATTCCGATCCCGTGGTGAAGCTTGTGCTGCTTGTGCTGTTTCTTTTCTCCATATTCTCGTGGGCGATCATTATCCAGAAATGGTTCAGACTGTCCCGTGCGCGCAAGAGGGCCCAGCGAATCCTTGATTCACTGGGCAACAGCGGGAGTATGGTAGATATTCTCGATACGGTGGACAGCACGGGAGATTGCCCGGTAGCAAGGCTTTTTCACGATGCCCGCGAGGAATTGACCAAGATTACTGCAAAGAGCCAGACCGTACCGCTTTCCATGCTCGATAACGTTGAAAACAGGATTGCAAGCTCGAACCGGCAGCAGACCATGGATCTTTCTCACGGACTCGGTTTTCTTGCGAGCATAAGTAATGCAAGTCCTTTCATAGGATTGTTCGGAACGGTCTGGGGGATTATGGATTCATTCCGGGAGATCGGCCTGAAGGGCTCAGCTAATCTTGCAACTGTGGCCCCTGGAATATCCGAGGCTCTCATTGCAACGGCTGCCGGTCTCTTTGTTGCTATACCGGCTGTTCTGTTCTACAATTATTTTACCGGGGTTATAGCTCATGCATCATCACAGATGGATACGTTCCAGATAGATTTCATGAACTGGATAAGGAGGGGTTTGATCCATGGTGAGCAATAAGCCGGGCAGGCTTGTTTCTGAGATAAACGTTACTCCTTTGGTGGATGTCATGCTGGTTCTCCTCATCATTTTCATGGTTTCGGCACCAATGATGAAGGAGGGGATGAAAGTGGATCTGCCAGAAGTGGAAGCGCGGGCAATGGAGACACAGAATCAGGATCTGGTGATCACCATCAGCAAAGATTCTACAGTCGACATCAATGGTTCTCCCATTGAACTCTCGAGGCTCGATGCAATCCTGGCGCAGATAAAGCAGCAAAGGGGGGTAGAAAGTGTATTTCTTCAGGCCGATGCCTCCATATCATATGGATACGTGGTAGAGGTGATGGCCATGATCCGTTCAACAGGGCTTACCAAAATCGGGCTGGTGACCCAGCCGCCGTCAAAGAAGTAGGATGAAAGATTTGGGTTGGTTTATCGGGATTTCCGTTATCTGCCACGCTGTTTTCATAGTAGCTCTGGTGGATCTGGAATTTTCCCGTGCACAGATACCCGATTACGATGTTTACGAGGTGTCCATTGTGTCTTCGGCTCCACCCTCGAGGCAGGCCAGGACCTCTGTGAAGGCCTCTGGAGCAAAGAAATATGTCTATAGAAAGGGTGCAGAGTCTTCTTCTATCAGCACTGTAAAGAAGGATAAGGCACTTAAGGCTCATGCCCCTGAACTTTCTCCATCAGAGATTGAGCCGATAAAGCCGCAGGAAACAGATGCCCTGGAGGATATCCCCTTACAGGATAAAGATGATTTTCAGCAGCAGCTTGGCGGGTACGGACAAGCAGGTACTCAGTCTGCTTCAGCGGGTTCCCCGAATCCGGTGGGCGTATGGAAGTCACAGGTACTGGCCCTGGTTGAGAGCCTATGGAAAACCCCGCCGGAGATCTCGATTATGGACATGTCACTCAAGACAACCTATCTTCTGAAGATCTCCCGCACCGGGGAACTTATCGACAAAAGGCTTCTGGTCTCATCAGGGAACAGCCCGTTTGACCGTTCGGTTTTTCTTGCGCTCAGCAGTGCAACCAGATTCCCTGTACCTCCTCTGGTCTTGATTGCAGGGCGTGAAGCAGTGGAGATAACCATGTCGTTTACCCCTCCCAAAGGAGCACAATAAATGAAAAGGATTTCTATTCTAACAGGTATGGCCATACTCCTGTTCTCGACTCTGCTATGGGGTGCCGACAGGATTCATATCGACATTCAGGCAAGGCAGTTCAAGAAACTCAATGTAGCCGTGCCGTCGTTTGTCGGTCCCCCTGATCTGGTGGCGTCTGTGTGGGATATATGTTCAAAGGATCTTGCCGTCAGCGGGGTATTCAGTCTCATAGATCCGCAAAGCTATATTGATCAGGGTCCCATGAAGGAAATCGGCGCAGGGACATTAAAAGACTGGATCCTTATCGGTGCTGATTATGTTATTGCAGGCCAGGTGGACAGACAGGGGGCCACGGTCTCTTTTTCCGTTCAGGTCGTGGAATTGTCTACCGCTAAAATACTCCTGAATACAGTTTATACCACGAATGCCGACTCGGTATATCGAGGGGTTCACGCCTTTATGGATGCATTTATAGGAAAGGCCGTGGGCATTGAAGGCATGTTTTCCTCAAAGATCATTTCCATACAGAAGAAGGGGACAAAAAAACAGCTTTACGGATCCTGGTGCGACGGTACAGGTGGAAAGGCTATACAGGGAGGAGGAGATCTTGTGCTCAATCCTGCATGGTCTCCTGACGGGAAAAAGATCGCCTTCGTATCATATTGGAGAAACAACCCCGACCTGTATATCCTGGACCTATCCACCTATAAGGTAGGGACGGTTTCCAATGAGAAAGGGATCAATTCCACCCCCTGTTTTGATCGTACCGGAGATAAGATTGCATGTACCCTGTCCATAGATGGAAACCCCGAGATCTATATGCTTGATCTGAAGAAAAAGAATCATCTGAGGCTCACCAACAGCTGGGCCACCGATACCTCTCCATCACTGGCTCCTGATGGGAGAAGTCTTGTTTTCTGTTCATCGCGCGCAGGTACGCCCCAGATATATGTCCTTGATATTCCGTCAAAGAAGGTGGAGCGGATTACCTTTGCCGGTACATACAACACTGAGCCGGTGTTCTCTCCGAACGGCGATCTCATAGCATTTACACATCTCGCCCAAGACAGGCGTTTTCATATAGCGATCATCAGAGTTGACGGCTCGAGGATGAGTGTCCTGAAAGGAACGGGTGCAGGCGATGAATCCCCCACGTTTTCTCCAGATGGAAGACTCATTGCCTTTGCCTGCTCTGACGGGAATATATACATAACCGATATCTTCGACACCATGTCAGTGCGTATAACAACAGGCGGCGGGTTTACCGAACCCAGCTGGTCTTCCGTTATAAGATAGTTCATATTTTCTACTTGATTTTGGCTGGATTTAAGGTAATTTATTAATAATTAACAGTGGATCGTGAGAACAGGTACCAGAGTGTCTTCACATAAGGAGGAGGATATGATCAAGTTACACAAAGGGATTTTTCTGATAATCGTCTTGAGCCTGGTTTTCTTCATCTCAGGTTGTGCAAAGAAAGGGGTTGAGCAGGTTGAGGAGATAACCCCTCCGGAAACAGGAGCAACAACAGAAGCACCAAGTATGGAAATTGAGATGCCTGAATCAGAAGAAGGTGTCGAGGTTGCTGCAGGGGCCACGATAGAAGAAGAGATCGCGAATTTCCAGGATCGGGACATCTATTTTGATTTTGACAAGTTCAATCTCAGTCCCGAGGCGCGAAAGGCGCTTGCAGAAAAGGCCAGCTTCCTTAATGCCCACCCTGAAATAAAGATCAAGATTGAAGGACATTGCGATGAACGGGGGACCAGGGAATACAACCTTGCCCTTGGTGAACGCAGGGCCAAATCAGCGCAGGATTATCTGATTTTCCTGGGCATCAATCCAACCAGAACTTCAACCATCACTTACGGAGAAGAAAGGCCAGTTGATCCGGAACACAATGAGGCTGCCTGGACAAAGAATAGAAGGGCGCATTTCGTTGTTCTCGTGAAATAACCGACGATCATGCCAAGGGTAATCCACTTCTTATTTCTGTTTGTCCTTGCAGGATGTGCCTCGCAGCAGGATCTGAACTCGCTGAAATGGGAGGTGGATGCTCTGAATACACGTCTGACTAAGACGGAGCAGCAGCTTAAGGAAAAGGACCGGGTCTTCGGACAGACTCTGAGTCAACAGGCTGAACTGCAGGCAAGGTATACGGAAATTCAAGACCAGCTGTTCTCCATTCAGGGGCGTCTGGAAGAGATGCAGATGTCCTCCGGGACCGGGTCCGATGGCAATGTCCAGGCGCGCATTGGCGCCCTGGAACAGGATATTCAGACTGTCAAGGATTCTCTGGGGAAGGCCCCTGTCCCGATGAAATCTCTCTATGAGACTGGTGTTGAACTGTTTCGTTCCTCGCGGTATGCAGATGCAGTTACTGATCTGAAATCATACCTAGGCCAGAACCCGGATCCCACTCTTGTCGACAACGCACATTTCTGGATAGGAGAGTCCTACTATGCGCTGGGGAAATACGAAGATGCAATCCTGAGATACGACCTGGTGGTGAAGAAATTTTCCACAAGTGAGAAGGTGCCGGAATGCCTTCTCAAACAGGGAATGTCTTTTATCAAAATGGGCGATAAAGAGACGGGTGAACTGATACTCCAGCAGCTCATTTCAGGATATTCAAACACAGATGCGGCAGCAAAGGCAAAAAAGATTATCAAGGATGGTATAGATAATGGGTAAAGCAATCACGATATCAAAAGATTATGGATGCGGTGCAGTGGAAGTGGCAAGAAAGCTCTCAAAAGACCTCGGTTATGATTATATAGATAAATCCATCGTAGTGGATCTTGCAAAAAAGATGAAATCATCAGCAGGCAAGATGTCAACATACGAGGACGGTAGTTACCTGGGGCTATTCAAGTTTATCGATAAGTTCATGACGCAAGCCAAGGTGCAGACAATACTCTCCGATGATTTTGGATACGTGGATGATGCCGGATACCGGCTGGCCCTGGAAGGTCTGATGAAAGACCTGGCTGACCAGGGGAGTGTCGTAATCGTGGGCCGGGGCGGTCAGGTTATTCTCAGTGATAGATCCGATGTTGTGCGTGTACGGCTTATTGCACCATTGGAATACAAAAAAGATTTTCTCTCTTCCAAGGCATCCATCACCAAGGAGGAAGCTGAAACCATAATCAATTCAAAAGAGGAAGAAAAGAGAAAATACCACGAGAAGATGTTCAACCGGTATCATAATGATCCGACATTGTATCATGTCACGATCAATCTTGGTCTGGTAAGCCAGGCAAAGGCAATCGCAATTATCAAAGATCTTTTATAAGTTACATAAGTACATTTGCCGTATATCGTTTACTAGGATTTATCTCCCGCCTTGCTATCAGTGAAGGCGGTATTATATTTGAATGATGTTATATAACTCAGTTGACGAAAGGGGATTTCATGAAGATCAGATCCTTTAGGGTGGTGCCTACACTTCCCGAAACCATAAGCCCGATACTGTCGCTTGCATACAATGTCTGGTACTGCTGGAACCAGAAAGGACTCCGTCTTTTTCAGCACATGGACAGGGATTTGTGGGAAGAAACAGGGCATAACCCTGTAGAGATGCTGTCCAGGCTCTCTCAGGGAAGAATTATGGATCTGATGGAAGACGATGGATTTCTCTCTCAGATGAGAAAGACTGCAGACGACTTTAATGATTACATGTCTGAAAAGGGTGTATATTCGTTTCTCCTTGCACAACCGATTGACTTTACCATTGCTTATTTTTCCATGGAGTTCGGTATCACAGAAAGTCTGCCGATTTATTCAGGCGGGCTGGGTATCCTTGCCGGTGACCACCTTAAGAGTGCGAGTGATCTCAGGCTTCCACTGTGTGGGGTGGGTCTTTTGTACAAGCATGGATATTTCACACAGTATCTTAGCTGGGACGGCTGGCAGCAGGAAGAATCACCAAACAACGATTTCTACCATATGGTGCTTGTTCTGGAAACCGGTAATGACGGCAAGCCGATCAAGATATCCATTGATATGGCTGGGAGACAGTGCGTGGCTCAGATATGGAGATGCCAGGTCGGGAGAATACCACTGTACCTTCTGGATACGAATCTGGAAGAGAATCACCCTGAAGAAAGGAACATCACAGGCGGATTGTATGCCGGGAACATGGAAGACCGTCTCAGGCAGGAGATTCTGCTCGGTATAGGAGGCATGAAGGCCCTGGATGCGCTCGGCCTCGATCCGATGGTTTATCATATGAACGAGGGGCACAGCTTTCTCGTAGGACTTGAGCGGATCAGAACTCTCATGCGCAAGCATGGACTGGATTTCAATACTGCGCGCGAAGTGGTAAGATCATCTCTGGTCTTCACTACCCATACGCCCGTGCCTGCCGGAAATGACGAGTTTGAAACCGGTCTTATGGATAAATATTTCAAGCCGTTCTGCGACCAGCTGGGGCTCAAATGGTCTGATTTTCTTGCCCTTGGAAGAAAGAATGCCAACGATGACAAGGAGCCCTTCGGTGCCACAGTGTTTGCACTGAAGAATGCTGCTTTCCGCAATGGGGTAAGCAAACTCCATGGCGAGGTGTCAAGGGATATGTGGCAGAGCATCTGGCCTCATGTAAAGATGAAGGATATACCCATATCCTCTATTACCAACGGAATACACACCCCTTCGTGGATATCCTCCGAGATGGCGGATCTTTTCGACAGATACCTGGGCCCGAAATGGAAAGAAGACCCTGATAATCAAAAGGTGTGGGAACGGATAGACGAGATACCCGATGCAGAGTTATGGGCAACTCATCAGAGACGCAGAGAGCGGCTTGTTGCGTTTTCCCGGAGCCGTCTTGTCAGGCAATTGAAGTCGCGGGGTGCGAAACCCAGGGAACTTCAGCGTGCCATGGAGAGTCTTCACCCTGATGCGCTTACCATAGGTTTTGCAAAGAGGTTTGCAACCTATAAGAGAGGGCTTCTGATCTTTCGTGATATCGAAAGGCTCAGAGAGATTATCTCCAATACCGATTATCCGGTACAGCTTATCATATCGGGTAAAGCCCACCCCAGGGATCATGAAGGAAAGGCACTCATTCAGAGGATTACCCATATCGCACGGGATGAGCCGTTCAGAGACAGGATCGTATTTCTCGAGGATTACAACATCAATATCGGCAGGTATCTGGTCGAGGGCGTTGATATATGGCTGAACAACCCGAGAAGGCCTCTCGAAGCGTGTGGTACCTCCGGTATGAAGGCAACGGCAAATGGTGCATTGAATCTGAGTGTGCCTGATGGCTGGTGGGTTGAGGGTTATAATCCTGATCTGGGATGGTCTATCGGCAATGGAGAGGTGTATGAAAATCTTGATTATCAGGATGATGTGGAAAGCAAGGCGATATACGATCTCCTTGAGAGGGAAATCATCCCGTTGTTCTATGATCGCGGTCTTGATGGCCTGCCCAGAGGCTGGATAGCCATGATGAAGAGGTCCATGAGGACCCTGTGTCCTGAGTTCAACTCCAACAGGATGGTGCAGGAGTATACCGACCGGTGCTACATGGGGGCTGCTCTCAATATGAAGAACCTTTCCGCTGATGATTTCAAGAACGCCAAAACACTGGTTGAATGGCTTGATATGCTCAAGAAGAATTGGAAGGATGTCCGTATAAAGGATATCTTCCATTCCCAGGGTGACGAGGTAGAGGTGCACAGCGATGTAGTTATCCAGGCATCAGTGCAGCTGGGGCAGCTTTCCCCCACCGATGTGAATGCACAGGTATACTACGGTCACCTCGATGATGCAGGCAACCTTTTTGAAACAAAAGAAGTAGGAATGGATCATGTTGAGGATAAAGGCAAGGGCAACCATCTTTTCGAGGTGAGAATACCCTGTGAGGATACAGGAAGATTCGGCTATACTGTAAGGATATTGCCGAAGCAGGCGAACCTGATCTACCCTGTGGATACAGGGCTGATCTGCTGGGCCTGAGAGGATATTGCGGGCAGCGACTATCTTCCTGGGTGCACCGGGACAGGGCGAAATGTCCAGTATATTTTTAGGCTTGACAAACACAGGTGCAATTTCTTTACATAGCATGCGCGCGAGAGTGGCGGAATTGGTAGACGCGCTGGATTTAGGATCCAGTGGGCTTTCCCGTGGGGGTTCGAGTCCCTTCTCTCGCACCAAATTTTGAACTTTCCCTTGTATATCCATAGATGACCGATTATATTAAGTATTGATAGGGAAAATGATTGAAGCTCGAAATCTTTTGCGACGATCATTTTCAATAAAACAAAGAGGGTGCACTCAGATGAAACCAGATCATGAATGGCGTATAAACATTTTCAAGGGAACCCAGGTAATATGGACAGTACTCGTTTTATTGATGGTAATCATCTTATGCAGCGGATGTCCGCTGAAAAAACAGGTGAAGAAAGAAGTACCGGAAGTGGTCTTAAAAAAGGAACCCATAATGGTATACAGTTTCGATGACAGTAACAATAACAGCAAATTCGAGCCCTGGTATCATGAAAAGATACTTGAAGAGAAATGGTTCTTCCGCGAGAATGATAATGTCATTATCTACATACCACATGAAAGGGCAAGAAAAGGTGATGAGGTATCCTATCTTATTACATCTCCTAACGGTTTAAAAATTATCAACAAATATACCCTTACTAGTGACGGTGGATGTCTGAAGATTCAGGCAGGTTGTGAAATGACAGGTGAGGGCAAGGATGAAAAAAGGGTCTGTACAAAGGTAGGTAAATATCTGAGTGCAAAAGGAGGATACGGAACCTTTGAAATAAAGGCCTTTGTTAATAATGAAGAGATTGGCGTAAAAGAGATCAAGATCGGACCTACAGACTGATCACTAACCTTCCTCAAGCATTGTGAAGATGACATGCATGGCTTGATGATAAAGAAAAGGGATTGGCCGCCAGCGGTCAATCCCTTTTTGTTCTCTGGTAGTCCCAAGGGGAATCGAACCCCTGTTTACGGCGTGAGAGGCCGTTGTCCTAGGCCACTAGACGATGGGACCACACCTATTTGGCTGGGGGACTAGGATTTGAACCTAGATCGACGGAGTCAGAGTCCGCTGTCCTACCGTTGAACGATCCCCCAGCATCTGTAAGGGATTTCTAGCGATTGGACATGTGCTTGTCAAGCCATTTTTAAAGCCAGTGAAAATCCTTGTTTCCATATGGGTTCAATGATATTGCACTGGTTATGGGACCAAAAGATGAAAAACTCTATATCGTAATGGTTGGCCTGCCTTCACAGGGTAAATCAACCGTGGCCTTAAGGTTGCAGGATGTGTTCAGAAGGAATGATATCCCTACAAGGGTATTCAATAATGGTGTGCTCAGAAGGAAATACGCACCTCCTATGGATACTTGGTCTTCACAGTTCTATAATCCCGAGAATCGACATGCAGTTGAGATGAGAAAAAAATTTGCCCTGATCAATATCAGGAATGCAAGACGATATCTGACTTCACAGGGGCAGGTGGCGATACTGGATGCCACTAATGTGAGCAGGGATCGCAGAGAACTTATCGAAGAAAATCTCGATAATCACCCGATACTATATATCCAGTGCGTTAACAATGACGACGAGATTGTAGAATTGAGCATCCGCTATAAGGTTAAATCACCCGAGTTCTCTATACTTTCAGAGGATAACGCTATCCATGAATTTAAAAAAAGGATCGAATATTACCGAATGATCTATGACGATCTTGACATAGAAAGGAACTATCTTCGAATGAACTCACTGCACAACAAGATTATCGAAGAGCAGCTTATCGATCAGTTGCCGCTTTATTCGCGTATACGGGACTGTCTGGTCACTGATGTGGTCAAGGGACTGTTTCTGGTCCGTCATACCGAAACATTCTTTAATGTGGAAGACCGTATCGGCGGAGATGCAGATCTTACCCCCAAAGGTGAGGATCAGGCATGTGCACTCGGGCAATTTTTCAAGAAAAAGAAGATATCATATATATTCACTAGCGAGAAGAAGAGGACTATCCAGACAGCCGGGATGATTAAGGATCTGCAGCAGGACTGTACCATTGTTCCGCTCAAAGAGTTCAATGAAATCGATAGCGGTATCTGCGAAGGCATGAGCTATGACGAGATACAAAGGACCATGCCCGAGGTTTATTCTGCCCGCAAGGCCGACAAGTACAACTATGTATATCCCGGGGGAGAGGGGTACAATACCATGAAAGAGCGGATCAAGATAGGGATCAAGAAGGCGTTCTTTCTTAACAGGAAAACAGACAACATCATGATTATCGGTCACCGGGCAGTGAACCGGATGATCCTGTCACACTTCCTTTACCGGCGTGAAGAAGATGTGCCTTATATCTATATACCCCAGGACAAGTTTTATCATATCGTGGCAACCCAGGACAGGAAGGTGTTTGAACTGATGAAATATCAGTGATTGTTGGTGGTTGATTCAAGCGCCTCGATCATCCCCCTTGCCGTATCAAAGGCCGGGTTGATCTTCAGGGCTTTTATGAAGCATTTTTTTGCCATCTGCGGATTTTCCATATCGAGATAGGCCCTGCCCAGGTTAAAGTGGATGTTCTCGTCATAGGGATTTATCTTGATAGCCTTCTCGTAGAGCTTGATGGAATCTTCAAGGCGGTTCTGCCTTCTATAGAGGATACCCAGCGAGTTATAGACATTGATGGTGTCGGGTTTGAGTTCAAGGATCTCATTAAAAACACTTTCTGCGCTCTCGTGCATCTCTCTTTCAAGAAAGATATCTCCTGCCATCTGCAGAAATTTCTCCGCCTGATCTTTGTTTCCCATTTTCACATAAACTTCAGCCATTGCCTTGTATGCCTTGGCAAACATCTGGTTAATCTGGGTCGCTTTTCTGAAAGCTGCAAGGGCCTCATCGTATTCCCCTTTGGCAGTCTTTATGTATCCTATGTTGTAGTACACCTCTGCCGACTCCAGGATATCGAGGACCTTTTCGTACTCCTTGAGTGCGCTCTCATAACGCTCCTCCTTTAGATACAGATCTCCCTTTGCCATGAAGGTCTTTGCCTTCCTTGTTGTCGGGCTCATCTCGAATTCCATGATTATGCGTAACTTGGACTCGAGGTTCTCTATGCTTACCGGGTCTATAAGTATGGCATTCACCCCGGCCTCTCCTGCCTTGACTACATCTGCTTTGGTTATCTCGTCTGTCCAGAGAACAACTGGTGTCTCAGAGTATTCTGAATCAGCCCGTATCAGCTTGAGCAGCGCTATGCCGTTCATTTCGGGCATATCCCACTGGGCAATAACTATGCTCGGGTTGATCCTTTTAATTGTTTCCCATGCTATTGGTGCATCCTTGACCTCATTGATCTTTTTGAATCCGATGGTATCGAGCATCTGTCTCAGGGTCTTCTTGTATAAATAATTAGGCCCGGCAATGAGTATCAGGATATCAAAAGGATTCATCATGTATAATCACCTTATTATCGTATTTTATCATATTTTCACAAATCTATATCGTCAAGTAGAGCTTTTTTCTTTATTGTCTCGAAAATTTCAAGGCTGTGCTTATTGCCTTGTTCCAGTATAGCGAACGGTTTGTCGGAGAAATAAAACCTTCCTTTCATTTTCTGTATCGATCCCTGCATATGGTCTTCAGGGACTATAATGTGTGTGTTCTGTTCCAATGCCTTATATGCAGCATAAAGCCTTTTTTTTGCATCAGACCTCAAGTTGAGAGTCCGAGGGGTGGTAATCCTTGTATTCCTGGTTATGATGCCTGATATGAAACCCCACATGAGTACCGCCCATGCATGTCTGCACTGAAATTCAGCTGCCTCCCTTAGTTGCCAGAGATCATTATTCAGGCATAGTTGAACCGATCCCAGGGACATGTTCTCAGGAGGAGGCCAGGTAAAAACCGGAAGTTCG
>JAFGTK010000180.1 GCA_016934135.1 Deltaproteobacteria bacterium
ATGTAGAGGTTATCGCCAAGGAGATAAAGGATTCTTTGCAATGAAGAAAATGATCGGGTGCTGCAATGCCTAAGAGAGAGGATCTGAAAAAGATACTCATTATCGGATCAGGGCCTATAGTGATATCCCAGGCCTGCGAGTTCGATTATTCCGGGGTCCAGGCCTGCAAGGCCCTGAAAGAAGAGGGATATGAGATTGTCCTGATAAACTCGAATCCAGCCACCATCATGACCGATCCGGAGATGGCTGACAAGACATACATAGAGCCTGTCACGGCCGAAGTGGTCTCCCGTATCATCGAGATGGAGCGGCCCGATGCGATTCTTCCAACGCTGGGCGGCCAGACCGGGCTGAATGTGTCGGTCGAGGTGGCTGCCATGGGTGTCCTGGAACGCTGTGGTGTGGAGATGATCGGTGCCACGCCTGAGGTGATTCACAAGGCCGAAGACCGCGAGAAGTTCTGCAAGGCCATGGAACATATTGGCCTGAGGGTTCCGGCAAGCGGGTTTGCACGCAACATGGATGAGGCGTTTAGTGTTGCAGACAGGATCGGATACCCGATCATCATCCGTCCGTCTTTTACCTTAGGCGGTATCGGCGGAGGCATCGCCTACAACCCGGAAGACCTGGAAAGGTTTGCCAGGGAAGGCATCGATGCGAGCATGATCGGCGAGATCATGCTGGAGGAATCGGTTATAGGCTGGAAAGAGTATGAACTCGAGGTGATGCGCGACAAGGCTGATAATGTGGTGATCATCTGCTCTATCGAGAACATGGACCCCATGGGGGTTCATACCGGGGACTCCATCACGGTGGCGCCGGCACAGACGTTGAGCGATATTGAATATCAGAAACTGAGGAATGCATCCATTGCGGTTATGCGTGAAATAGGGGTGGAAACAGGCGGGTCGAACGTGCAGTTTGCCGTGAATCCTGAAAATGGCGACATTGTTGTCATTGAAATGAATCCGCGCGTATCAAGATCGTCCGCCCTGGCTTCCAAGGCAACCGGGTTCCCTATTGCAAAGATAGCGGCAAAGCTTGCTGTCGGATATACACTCGATGAGATCCCCAATGATATCACCAGGGAGACTTTTGCGTCTTTTGAACCGACAATCGATTACTGTGTGGTCAAAATCCCGAGATGGACCTTCGAGAAGTTCCCGGAGACAGAAGACCTTCTTACCACATCCATGAAATCCGTAGGCGAGACCATGAGCATCGGCAGGACCTTCAAAGAGGCGTTGAACAAGGCGGTACGTTCGCTCGAAACCGGCAGGTTCGGGCTTACCGATCCGTTCGGTCCTCCTCTGATAGAAAACAAAAAAGACGTCATATCCAAGCTTACATTTCCGCACTCTTTACGGCTTTTCTGGATTGCCGAGGCCATCAGGTTCGGTGTGAGCATCCAGGATGTTCACAGCATGACAAAAATAGATCCCTGGTTTCTCCATCAGATCAGGGACATAGTGGATTTCGAGGATCTGCTTTCCCGCAGCGAACCCGACACAGAGAACCTCGAACAGGCCAAACGGCTCGGGATCTCCGACCGTCAGCTTGCCCGCCTGTGGCGGCTCGACGAACGAAAAATCAGGAGCTTGAGGCATCACAAAGGTATCCTGCCGGTCTACAAGCTTGTGGATACCTGTGCTGCAGAGTTCGAGGCATATACCCCGTACTATTATTCCACCTATGAGACTCAAACCGAGACGCGGGTCTCTGACAAGCCCAGTGTACTTATTATCGGCGGCGGGCCGAACAGGATAGGGCAGGGCATAGAATTCGACTACTGCTGTGTCCATGCCTCGTTTGCGCTGCGGGAGATGGGATATGAGAGCATCATGATCAACTCGAACCCAGAGACCGTGAGCACGGATTATGACATCTCAGACAAGCTGTTTTTCGAGCCGCTGACTTTGGAGGATGTACTTCATGTTGTGCGCAGCGAAAGGCCCGAAGGGGTCATTGTCCAGTTCGGGGGACAGACACCGCTTAACCTGGCAAAAGACCTGCTTGCCGAAGGGGTGAATATCCTGGGCACACCCCCGGAAGCCATTGACCGGGCTGAAGACAGGGAGCGGTTTGCAGAGATAGTAACCAAACTGGGCCTGAAACAGCCGATAAGCGATACGGTCACGACCATGGACAAGGCGCTGCAGGTTGCCCGGGAAATCGGTTTTCCTGTTCTTGTCCGTCCTTCATTCGTTCTGGGCGGAAGATCCATGGAGATCATATATGACATGGAGACCATGGAGTCGTTCATGGAGACGGTATTCAGGATCTTTCCGGATAATCCCATTCTCATCGACAAGTTTCTCGAGGACGCGATAGAGGTGGATGTCGATGCCATCAGCGACGGCAGCATGACCGTCATCGGCGGGATCATGGAACACATAGAGGAGGCAGGCATACACTCCGGAGACAGTGCCTGCGTTCTGCCGCCCATGACCCTTTCGCAGGAGATGCTCGATACATTGCAGAAACAGACGCGCCTGATTGCACAAGAACTGGGGGTCGTCGGGCTCATGAATATCCAGTATGCAGTCAAGGACGGTGAACTCTATGTCCTGGAGGTAAACCCGAGGGCATCGAGGACAGTACCGTTTGTAAGCAAGGCTATCGGTGTTCCTCTTGCCCAGCTCGCCACAAAGATCATGCTCGGCAGCAGCCTTGAAGATCTCGGGTTTACCAAGCAGATCCGGCCGGAATATATCTCGGTGAAGGAGGCGGTATTCCCCTTCAAACGTTTTCCCAATATCAATATCGCTCTGGGGCCTGAGATGAAATCAACCGGCGAGGTCATGGGGATCGACTCTTCTTTCGGGGCTGCCTTTGCAAAGGCGCAAGCTGCTGCAGGCGCGGGGCTGCCGCTGGCCGGCACCGTATTCATAAGCGTGCATGATGCTCATAAAGACAGGATAGTGCCGGTTGCAAAAAGCTTTGCCGATCTCGGCTTCAATATTGTAGCCACACAGGGGACAGCAGATTATCTCAGAGCAAACGCCTTGAAGGCCGGGACCGTAATGAAGGTGGGAGAAGGCAGGCCCAATGTGGTGGATCATATCAAGAACAGGGAAATCCATATGATAATAAACACGAGCATAGGCAGGAGGCCGTCGGCGGCTGCTTACCATATCAGAAAGAGTGCAATAGCATACAACATTCCCTATGCAACGACCATTGCGGCATCCAGGGCCACCGTAGAGGCTATAAGGACTGTTCAGGCAGGTTCTTTTGCCATTGTCGCCCTTCAGGATCATTATGGAAAAAAATAGCGCATATTTTCCCTATCAGTTACAAGGAATGGCATACGGTAAAGAAGATACGTTTTGCAGGATCACCCTGCACGGGAAAGTGACTGAATAAGTCATTTATCTCTGAAAGGATTATGACAAGAAGGCACTGCATTGCTTTTTCATTAATTACAGGAACAGGGCTAAATACGGAGTTTGTTTATGAGTTTGAAGGTAAAGACGGTTAGATACCGTCTTGACATGTCATTCATCCATACGGTAGGAATTCACTATGTCCCCTAAAAAGTCCACAAAATACATCTTCATCACTGGTGGTGTGCTCTCATCCCTGGGAAAAGGCCTTGCAGCGGCATCGATCGGGGCCATCATGGAGGCGAGAGGGCTCAAGGTAAACAATATCAAGCTGGACCCGTATATCAATGTAGATCCCGGCACCATGAGCCCGTTTCAGCACGGCGAGGTTTTCGTGACTGACGACGGTGCAGAGACCGACCTGGATCTGGGGCACTATGAGCGGTTTACCTCCTCAAACCTGAGCTCGAAAAACAATTTCACCACAGGCCAGATATACGACAGCGTTATCCAGAAAGAGCGTAATGGTGAATACCTCGGAAAGACTGTGCAGGTAATCCCGCATATTACCGACGAGATCAAGGCGCGGATAGTACAGGCAGCAGACGGGAACGACATTGCCATAGTGGAGATCGGGGGTACTGTGGGTGATATCGAGTCCCTGCCATTCCTTGAGGCCATTCGCCAGTTCGGTTTCGACATGGGAAAACAAAATGTCCTCTATATTCACCTGACGCTTGTTCCGTACATCCCCACAGCCGGGGAATTAAAGACAAAGCCTACACAGCATTCAGTCCAGAAACTCAGGGAAATAGGGATCCAGCCGCAGATCCTTTTGTGCCGGAGCGAAAAAAGACTGTCGAGCGATTTAAAGGAAAAGATAGCCCTGTTCTGCAATGTGGAAAAAGGGGCGGTTATCAATGCCATCGATGTGGACAACATCTACCAGGTGCCTCTTGAGTTCCACAGGGAAGGGCTCGACGACCGGATAATAGAATATCTCGGCATGTGGACAAGAGAACCCCGCATGCAGGGGTGGGAAAAGCTGGTCGATACATTCAACAGCCGAACCCAGGAGATAAACATTGCCATAGTGGGCAAATATGTCAAACTCACTGACTCCTACAAGAGCCTGAACGAAGCACTGGAACATGCCGGGCTTTTCAACAATACCAGGGTGAACAGGGTATATGTCGATGCGGATGCGCTTGTCCAGGATAAGGATATATCGCACCATTTTGAAAACATAGACGGGGTACTGGTTCCCGGCGGGTTCGGCGAGCGTGGGGTGGAAGGCAAGATCCGAGCAATCGAATATGCAAGGACCTCGGGTATCCCGTTCTTCGGCATCTGCCTGGGCATGCAGCTTGCCGTGATCGAGTTTGCCAGGAACATGTGCAATATCAAAGGTGCAAACAGCACCGAGTTTGCCCCTGATACCCCTTCGCCTGTGATAGATTTTCTGCCTGACCAGAAGAATATTGTCAGAAAGGGCGGAACAATGAGGCTTGGGGCATACCGTTGCCTGTTATCCTCTGATACGAACGCCATGAGTGCTTATGAAACCGCAGAGATATCTGAACGGCACAGGCACCGGTATGAATTCAACAGCACTTTCGAAAAACAGCTTGTTGACGGCGGTCTGATAATAAGCGGCCGCAACCCGGAATCATCACTGGTTGAGGTTGTGGAACTTAATGATCATCCCTGGTTCCTCGGATGCCAGTTTCATCCGGAATTCAAATCAAAGCCCATGCAGCCTCACCCGTTGTTCCGGGAGTTTATCAGTGCCAGCCTTAACTTCCATAATGCATCGGGTAATGAGTCGATAGAATCGTAGATGTCTGAAATATGAAAAACCTTTCTGATGATACAACCACTGGGTTATTCATCGATACATATTGTCGTTATTGCCTCGGTCAAACGTCTGCAGGAGATCATGATCTGTAATGTCTGAAGATACCGGCAGGATAATCAGTTTCATCGATATGGGGACAAATTCTGTCCGGCTCATGATCGTAAGAATATTCAGGGAGAATTCGTATACGATCCTGTCAAGGCAGAAGGAGATGATCCGTCTCGGCTCAGGCGAGTTCGACCATGGGTATATCCTGAAAGAGGCTATGGATAAGGCCGTAGTTGTATGTAAGAATTTTGTAGAAATGTCAGATTCCTTTCAAGCCGAAGAGATTGTCGCTGTAGCAACCTCTGCAACCAGGGACGCCAGGAACAGAAAGGAACTTATAGAAAGGCTAAAAAACGAAGCAGGACTGGATATGAAGGTGATATCCGGCGGTGAAGAGGCGAGGCTGATCTATCTCGGTATGGTAGGCGGAATGAATCTGAAAGGCAGGGCATTCTTCATTGATATCGGAGGCGGAAGCACAGAAGTCATTGTAGGGAATGAACAGGGCTATGAATATCTCGACAGCCTGAAACTAGGCGCGATACGCATGACCATGCTCTATCTTCCCGAACAGGATGGTCCTGTACCGATCAAGAAATACCGCGAAGTTCAGGAGTATGTACGTAATGCCACTGTGCTCTCAATGAAACGTATACGCGAATATTCATTCAGTAAAGCCTTCGGGTGTTCAGGGACAATCCAGAGCCTGGCAGAGATTGCGTCCCATGTCTTTCACGACCGTGATCCGAAACGCTTGAATCTGCTCAGTCTTGAAGATCTAAAGAAAGTTGCCGGGCTTCTCTGCTCGCTGAGCCTGGATGAGAGAAAGGCCCTGCCCGGGATGAATCCAAGGCGTGCGGATATTATCATCGGAGGGGCTGTTATTCTCGATACCATAATGACCGAACTGAATATCCCAGAGATCGGCATCAGCTCTCACGAGCTGCGAGACGGTATTCTTCTTGATTATCTCTATCGAATCAATCATCCCGGGGAGGACGAACTCTCGGTCAGACACAAAAGCGTGCTCGCGCTCGGGCGAAAATGCTCGTTCGATGAAAGGCATTCAATAAAGGTTGCAAGGCTTTGCCTTGATCTGTTTGACAGTGCAAAAAAACTTACCCTTCACGCTCAGGGGAACATTGAAAGAGAACTCCTTTACTATGCGGCCCATCTGCACGATGTAGGGACTTTCCTCTCCTATGCAAATCACCATGCAAACAGCTATTATTTCATCCGAAATGCCGACCTTCTGGGCTTCAACCAGGAGGAACTTATCACAATGGCTGCTGCTGCATTCTTTCATCGCAAGGCCGTTCCTGTTGATGAAATCCCGGAATTCGCTTCACTCGATGAGAAAAGCCGGGATATTGTAAGGGTGCACGCCATCTTCCTGCGTATAGCCGAAAGTCTGGACAGAAGCCACGCAGGGCTGGTGGAAAGCGCCTGCTTCATGGGCTGCGACAACGGAAACGTGGTTCTGGAGATACAATCACCGAATGACTGTCAGCTTGAATTCTGGGGTGTTCAGAATCACAGGGATGCCTTTGAACAGGTCTTCGGGAAAAAGCTTCTGTTCAGCATTGTCTAAGTCATGTAAAATTATACAGGATCTGTTCCCGAAAATACCTGAAATACAGCGTCCGCAAAGACAAGATCCTCTTGAAATATTAATCATCAGCCGATATAATACAATATGTACAAAAGAGACAAAAGGAGCATGACGATGATTCGACTTTCGACGAGTGAACTCAGAAAAGATACAGCAGATGCCCTGAACAGAGTGGCATATGGGGGTGACAGGATAGCCTTGCAGCGCAGGGGCAAGGATGTAGCGGTAATTGTCTCTGTGGAGGACTATGAACTCCTTCGCGCCATAGAGGATAGGGCTGACATGGAAACCATCAGGAAAATAAAGGCCGAGTCTAGCGAAGATGTCCTATGGGATGACCTCAAGAAAGAACTTGGTTTGTAATGCCATATATAGTCAAGTTTACTCAGCATGCAGCACGATCTTTTCGTAAGCTGCCGCGGGATGTTCAGACACGCTTGTCACAATCAATTGAATCATTGAAAAATAATCCGAGACCGCCTGGTTTTGAAAAATTGAAAGGGGAGGATGATGTGTACCGAATACGAGTGAGAGATTACCGCATTCTCTATGAGGTGAGAGACAAGGAACTTGTCGTTTGTATCATAGAGGCAGGGCACCGACGCGAAGTTTATAGAGGATGATGGTGAAATTGAGGAAATAGGGAAGGGAAAAAGCGGAAATAGGTGGCGGGTTCATATTAAACTCAGATTAATCAAATAAGAATTGGAAGAAATACACAAAGCGATCCAAAGAAATTGGGCATATTGGAACAGGCATATTCGAATTGAAATGGAAACTACAATTATAAAATATTTCGAAATAAATAATCCTGGCCCTTTGGGACAGGATTATTAGGTAGGTTGATTTAATTTATTAGGAAAATATTCCAGAGCTGTTCCGTAATCAAATCTACAAATATGTTGTATTTTCAGGCATTGAATATCTCAAATAATCCAGCCCAATACGGAAGGATTGCCTTATCATACGGTGTAACTCATTGAAAAAATAAAAAAAGATATTGTAAAGCCC
>JAFGTK010000181.1 GCA_016934135.1 Deltaproteobacteria bacterium
ATTTCTACTGCCATGCCGGAATGTGTTTTTCTCAGCACCTTTCCGCGTACATAAAAATATCTGCCATGTTTATCCCCATACAGGTTGGCGCTGATATAATTACCTTTTGTGGACGGGTTCTCTGTTTTCAGGAACATACCGCTCTCACTTATATCGTTGAGATGGGCATTCATTTCATGATCCTGGTCTTGTGACTTGTACGCAACATCCATGTCTATCTTCATGCGTTCGGCCCTTCTCCTGTCATAGAGCCTTTCCTTCATCCGTATGAAGTCGATCTCCTCTGCGAGGGCCTCTTTGACAGGGGTATATTGGATTCCGAGTTCCTGCTGAGCCTTTGTTCCGTCAGCTGATATGCCTTCCCTGAGGGTTCTGACAAAATCAACAGCCATACCAAGTACAGGGGGCCTTTTTCTTATATCCGCGAATGCAGAGAACAATTGTGCACAGATCATTGCAACTGAATCCATCAACGTGATTGAAGGAGGTCGGACACCAGATATGGAACTGATCATTTCCAGCAGTTCACGAACAGTCATACGGGTATCTCCGATAAAATATCGCCTGCCGATTGAGTCTTCCTTTTGAGCTGCCTGTATAATTGCATGTGCCAGATCATTTACATGAGTATAGGTATGTATGGAATCCATGAATGCCTTTGCAGGCATTCTGTGCTGGATAAGTCTGCGTATGATCGTGGATAGATGATTGTTGCTTTCTGCTCCGAGAACCACTCCCGGATAGCATACCACCAAAGGCAGTCCTTTTTTGTAGTGCAGACCCCATGCCACGAGATCACCTTCATATCTTGACAGCGCATACCTGCTGAACCTTTTCGGGCCTATGGTATCTTCTTCATGGAACGGGCTCCTGGATGGTTTGCCGTAGACGGCCATGCTGCTGAGAAGGACCACTTTTGACGCTCCGGTCTCCAGTGCACATTCCATAACATTTCTTGTTCCTTCAATATTGGTCTGGTCATAGATGCTCTTGTCCGCTTCCCAGAAAGATGAAACGCCTGCCAGATGAAAAACCCAGCCACATCCTTTCATTCCCTGGCGCAACGCCCCTTTGTCTCTTATGTCGCCCCAGACGATATCGGCATCTGTCTTGACGAGTTCTCGAATATCGGTGTTCCTTCTGACCAGGCAGACGGTTTTGTGATCCATGGATGTCAGGCGATGTATCAGATGTGTACCCACAAACCCGGTGGCACCGGTAATGAATATCTTCATCGGCTCCCCCTTTGGTTCTTTAATAGTAAATGATCTTTGAGTCTGTAATAGATAATGACAGCGAATGAAAGATTGCAGGGATGATTCTCATGAATTCAGTTCATGGACACAACAGGACAAAATGCAACAGACCTGTTCATTAAAATTAATAACTGCAACACCTGAAAAGTCAATGTGCTGACATTCATGGGATATGATTTTATTGAAAAAGTTTTTCTGGAAACAGCACCCGAAGTGCCGGATGAACTTATTGGGTTCTTCTTGTTGCTGTTACCCCGGCAATACATATCAGGATTGCCCCTGTAAGGCTCAGAAGGTCAAGGGCTTCACTCCAGAAGATCCAGCCCAGGATTGAGGCAAAGACCACGGTTGCGTAGATGAACGGCCCCACCTGAGCTGCAGGTGCTGCGCTGTAACCTCTGGTCATAAGGAGCTGGCCGCTTACAGCAACGATCCCCATGAGGAGCAGCAGAGGCAGGATGCTGCCCTGCGGCATCTCCCATGCCCATAAAAGCGGTATTGCAGATATCAGCGTGGACAGGACAGTATAGTAAAAGACGATCCTGCCTGGCGGCTCGCTGTCGGACATGCTTCGGATAGTCACCATGGCTGTTGATGCAAATATGGCTGCAATTAGTGCGATTACAGACACCGGCTGAAAGATGCCGAAGCCGGGCCTGAGGATTAAAACAACTCCGGCAAACCCGATGATGACCGCAAAGCGAACCATTTTCGGCACCGGCTCCTTGAGCCAGATAAGGGCAATGAGCGGGATAAAGAGCGGGGTTGTGTACGAAAGCAGTACTGCTTCAGCGAGTTTCATATGGGCCAGTGCATAGAAATAACAGTACATTGCACTGAGCCCGGTCACAGTGCGAATCAGGTGGGAGGAAAAATTTTCGGTCTTGAGCTCCGGAAGGGCCCTGCGGGTGACAAGGACCGGTATCATAAAAATCAGGGCAAACAGGTTTCTGAAAAACACGACCATCTCGTTGTTCAGTGATGTTGATACCATACGAACAAGGGCTCCCATTATGGCAAACATGAAGCCTGCGCCTAATATGTACAGAGCCCCGGCGACGGGCTGGTTTTTTCTGAGCGAACTCATGTGCTTAGTCAGGGCAGTACTCCCCATGTTTATGGTCTGTTTTCCGTAAAGAAAAAGCAGCAGAAAAAGGATTTCGTATGTACATCACGAAACAGTGTAAAAGAATGAAATTCAATAAGATATTGATCTGATCAGCTCCAGCTTCTTTTCAAGATAGGGCTGCAGCCTGTCCTCATCGCCGAACCAGAAGTGGTCTACATTGTCTATAATCGTAACCCG
>JAFGTK010000182.1 GCA_016934135.1 Deltaproteobacteria bacterium
ACCCCGACCAGGGTCAGATTAGGAAAATCATGCCCCTTTGCTATCATCTGCGTCCCGATGATTATGTCCACCTCGCGGTTCCTGATCGCCTTCAGTGCACAATCCAGTTTTTTTGCGGTCGTGATCTCGTCCGAATCCATCTTCAGTACACGCAGATCGGGGAAACGGTTCAGCACGGATTGAAGGATCTGTTCCGTTCCCAGGCCGATGGGTTTCATGTCGAGGCACCCGCACGATGGACAGATCTCCGGGAGGTTTATGGAGAACCCGCAATAGTGGCACAGTGCTATCCCCTTTGCCTTATGATACGTAAGACTCCTGTCGCAATGAGTACAGGTAAGGACCTTCGCGCATCCGGGGCAGACCATTGCAGTGGAAAAGCCCCTTCGGTTGATAAAGAGCAGGGCCTGCTCTTTCCGGGATACGGTCTGTTCGATGGCATCGATCAGTTTCTCGGAAAAATGGCCGTCAACCCCTTTCATATCAATGATTTCGATCTCGGGAAGGGATGCGCTGCCTGTTCTTTTCGACATGGTAAGGAGCTGTGCGTTTCCTGTGTCCGCCCTGATAAAGGTGTCCATGCTGGGGGTGGCAGATCCGAGGATGACGACTGCCCGGTTGTTTTTTGCACGCATTATGCTGAGATCTCTGGCATTATAGGGAACTCCGTCTTCCTGTTTATAGCTGTGGTCATGTTCTTCATCCACGATGATCAGCCCGGGATTGCGCAACGGTGCGAATACTGCGGAGCGTGTACCGAGAACGAACCGTGTTTTCTCCAGGGAAACTTTCATGAATTCAACTGCCCGCGCCCTGGGTGACAGTCCGGAGTGAAACACGGCGATCTCTTCAGGGATCCTTTTCTGAATCATGGCAATGCTCTGAGGGGTCAGTGATATCTCAGGCACGAGGTAAAGAACCGACATACCCATATTTAGGGCTTTTCTCGCACAGGCGAGGTATACCTCTGTCTTTCCGGAACCGGTTATGCCGTGGAGTATGAAGGTTTTGAATTCATTGGAATCCAGCGCAGTCTCTATGGTATTGATCGCGTGTTTCTGTTCTTCCGTATATGTGATCCCGGCTTCCAGTAAGGCATCACCGGGTGCAACTACAGGTTTTTGTATCGATTGCACATACCCTTTTTCGATGAGGGAAGATATCGATGCCCTGGAGGCGGGGAATATCTTTGAGAGTCGCTCAGCGGATATCCCCTCTTCAGGGATTGCCTCCAAAATGGCACACTGTTTCTTTCCTATACGTCCGGTGCCTGAAGATGCTCTCATGAGCATCTCGTCGTTGTCCGGGCGGATTGTCTTAGCCTGCCGCAGGTAGGGCGGGAATGCCAGGGCAATGGCCGAGCCGATCCCGGTATGGTAGTACCTTGCGCACCACAGGAGAAGATCTACGAGTTCCTGCGTGATAAGGGCATGTTCATCAAGAGATGAATGGATCTTTTTTAATCCATGCTTCTCGCCGGAATATACCGATACAACAATACCCACCCTGCTGGTTGCCCTTACCGGGACCACCACCCGCGACCCGACAGAAACCTCCTGGTTGTCAGACACCTCGTAGGTCAGCCGGATAGGGATGCCGCTCAGAACCACAACATCTGCAAGGTTATTTTCCATAAACCCAAGGTTAGCATTATGGCATGAAAGGGGAAACCGTTTTTTAGATGCTCTTGACTCTTCATGGTTTTACCATTTATACTTGCATAAGTATAAACGGAGGGTTTCTTGAAACGGGTAGGTTTGGATCAGATATTACGAGACCTAAAGGATAGTGACCCCGAGATCAAACGAATGGCGGCAAAGGCAATCCTCAAGGAGCCCTCGCCGGAAAAGCTCATTGCCGATATTCTGAAAGACGCGGATAAGCCTACTGCTATGGCTGTTTACGATGTTCTGTTTGATGACAATGAGGATTATTCCGCGATCTTCATGGATGCATCAGCCGACCCTGACCCGAGGATCAGGAGGCAGGCCATACGGTATCTTTTCCGAAGAGGGTCGTTTGATGAGGAAAAGGCCGTGAACTGGCTGGAAGATCCTGACCCGTTCGTCCGCAGAAGGGTGATCAGCTATCTCTTCTGGCTCAACGGAAGTTCGGCCACGGCGTCGGTCATGCGCCTGGCCATAGAGGACCCCGATGCTGCAGTAAGGAGGGATGCCATCAAGCTTATTGCAATGTGGGGGGATAAAAAAGATGCACAATGTATTATCAGTATACTGGAAGATCCCTCTGTCGAGGTAAGGATGCATGCAATCCATGCCCTGAAAAGACTTACCGGTGAGGATTTCGGAGATCCCATCGGTGCATCCGATGATGAGTTTGAATGGATTGTCGCAAAGTGGCAGGGATGGTGGGAGATAATGAAGGAAAGGACATAAAATGGAAGAAACGCAATACGCTGCCAAGGAATTTGCCTCTTTGCTGGGAATTTCGAAATCAGAGCTTCTCAAGAAGGAGGCGGACGGCACACTTCCGGAACCACGCATGGAAGATGGTATGCGTATCTATATGCCCCATGAAATCCCGCAGTATTTAAAGCTGCTGGGGAAACCCCCGCTCGCAGACGTCAAGAGAAGGCAGATATTTCTGAATTTCAAGGGGGGTACCGGCAAGACGAGTGTTTCGGCTTTTTATGCCTTCCGGCTGGCTCAACTCGGTATGAAGGTGCTCCTGATCGACCTAGATCCGCAGGGACATCTGACGCAGTGTCTCGGGATAAATCATGGTTCTTTTGAAGCAACACTGTACAATGTGCTTATCGAAAGAACGGATATCCAGGATGTAATAGTTGACACGAAGATGCAGAACCTGAAACTTATTCCGGCAAATCTCGACCTCTCGCCAGTGGAACTGGCGCTCACATCCATGAATGCACGGGAACTGCGGCTGAAAAAGAGCCTTATGACGGTGCAGGATGAATACGACATTGTCATTATGGACGCCTCCCCGTCCATAGGGCTTCTGAATCTCAACGGCATACTCGCAAGCAACGAGCTTTTTGTACCCGTGCTTGCAGATTTTCTTTCCTATCACGGGCTGAAGATCCTCTTTGAGACACTGGCCACCATTGAAGAGGATTTCGATTTTATGCTTGATAATATCTATATATTCCTGAATCATTACAATGCCTCACATAATATCTGCCAGAGGGCGCGGGAAGCACTGGAGCAGCACTACAGCGGATATCTTATGAAGACTATAATACGCCAGGACACGAAAATGGCGGAAGCAGCAAGTATGGGAATGCCGATTCATCAGTTTGCGCCCAACAACAGAGGGGCCATGGATATCAATTCCTTTATCAGGGAAATATTTCCCAACCTGCCGATTGCCTTTTGAAGGTTTTTATGGTTAACGTATACGACAATAATTCAC
This sequence comes from Deltaproteobacteria bacterium, assembly GCA_016934135.1. GTDB lineage: Bacteria > Desulfobacterota > Desulfomonilia > UBA1062 > UBA1062 > DSAD01. The sequence goes on from JAFGTK010000182.1 coordinate 3,394, forward strand.
GCATACCGGTATTTGAAATGGCGAAGTTAGAATGACCTGAGGGGTGATGCTGTATGAAAGACGGTTTTGACAAGAGTGTAGCTCAGAAGATGCCAAGGATGCAGAAAAAGAGGCCCAACAGGCCGTGGAATGTTGACCCGGTACTGTTGCCGAACCAGGAAGCACAAGAGCCGAATCAGCCTGTGAAAACCGAAAAGGCACAAAAGAGCGCTGTTCATCAGGGCGAGAAACAGGTGAATCCGGTAAAGGCCGTAGAAACCATAGAGGAACTGAATGCTGATTTCAGCCAGATGATCTTTGAAAAAAAGGATATTCAGCGCAAACTCTTAGAAAATACCAAGACCCTGGTGGAAGCGGAAAAAGAGAATACCTTCCTGAAAGAAAGCATGTCTGTGTTCGAAAGCAGCACTGTTGATAATAAGCTTCTCGTCAAGGAGATCGATTTCCTGAACGAGCAGCTCGACGATGCAGACTATTATATTCAGAACATGGTTGGCCTTTTGGATGAACGCTCCGACAACCTTGAGAAAGAAACGATCAGGAGAAAAGAACTGGAAGGGAAATTTGTAAGGATATCGCATGAGATCCATGAGAAGGCAAAGATGGATGTCAAGATATCGATCCTTGAAAGGGATCTCAGCATAAGCTCTGCGCGTGTCCTTGAACTGGAATCAAAGCTGGATGAGGAATACAATAAACGTGAACCCCTTGAACAGGAGATCGGTGAACTCAAGGATGCCCTCGACCGTGTCCATTCTTCGCTGGCGCACATACGGTTAAAGGCAAAAAGAGAGGTGTATGGATCCTGATACGTCAAAGAAGGTCAATGACCTCCTTTCGCTCATGGATGATATCTCTACGGATGTAGATACCCGCACAGAGCTGGAAAAACTCCTGAACCGGATACAGAGCCTTGAGGATTCTGTAGCAGGGCTTGCCGGAAGGCTGGAATCGTTCGAAAGAAACTATATGGAAAGACAGCAGAAAATATTGTCTGCCGCCCAGGATCTGAAATCAATATTCACTGATAATAAGTGATTTTTCCTGTCATCGCTGCACTACAATCCCATGTTTTCTTATGAGATCATGAAGGGTAGGCCTGCTGATGTCGAGGTCATGGGCTGCACGGGTAATATTGAAGTCATGCCTGGCCAGGGCCTCTTGTATCGCTGAAATTTCAGCTTGGTCCCGCGCCTGTTTAAGGGTGATCCCTCCTGGTTTACCGGCCTCGAGTTCGATATCGTGGGTATCTATATACTCCTTGTCCGCCATAACCACCCCGCGTCTGATCCTGTTCTGCATCTCGCGCACATTGCCGGGCCAGTCATAGTTCATGATTGCGTCCATTGCCTCCGGACTGAACCCCTTGAACCTGGGTCCGATCTCCTGGGAGTAGGTATCGAGAAAATATTTGGCCAGTACCGGAATGTCGTCCCTGCGCTCACGCAGTGATGGCATATACAGAGGGACCACGTTGAGCCGATAATAGAGGTCTTGTCTGAAACGGCCTTCTTTCACAGCCTCTTTAAGATCCACGTTGGTGACTGCAATCACTCTTACATCTGTGTGCAGCGTATCTTTTCCACCGATACGTTCTATGGTTCCCTCCTGCAGGAACCTCAGGAGCTTGACCTGGAGCTGCAGGGGTAGTTCGCCGATTTCATCCAGAACAACAGTACCTGACTGGGAACGTTCCAGTTTTCCAATCTGCCTTGCATGTGCCCCGGTAAACGAGCCTTTTTCGTGGCCGAAAAGTTCACTTTCTAAAAGATTCTCAGGGATTGCTCCGCAGTCGACGATTACAAGAGGCTTGTCGGATCTGTCACTCAGATGGTGGATGGCACTGGCAAGGCGTTCTTTCCCGGTGCCGCTTTCGCCCTGGATCAAAACGGGATAATCAGTTCGTGCAACCTTCTTTGCCTTATCGAACAGGGTCATCATGGATTTTGCCGTTGCTATCATTCCCTCGAACTGGATTTCATCCTTGATCAGAGAGCGGAGTTCGGATACCTGCTTTTCGAGTTTTGAGAGGTAAACAGCCCTTTTCAGGACAATCTTGAGCTCGTCGATGTTTGCCGGCTTGGTATGAAAATCATAAGCCCCTAAAGAGACGGCTTTGACAGCGTTTTCCTTATGGGTGTTTCCGGTTATGACGATGACCTTTATGCCGTATCCGTTTGCAAGTATTTCACCCAGAAGACGGAGACCTTCTTCCGCCCCGTCAGGATCAGGCGGAAGTCCGAGGTCCAGCAGCACTGCCGAAGGCGGTGCAAGGCTGATAAGGCTTTTGGCCTCGGAGGCATCCTTTGCCACGGATATATCATACATGTCTGCAAGACCCCATTTAAGCTGTTTTGCCATGCTCGCTTCATCTTCGATAATAAGCACCCTGTCTTTAATCATTCTCTCTCCTAACCCATGTCTGCCTGCCGTATCCATCTATGCCTGATCCTTGAAGTGTGCTTTGTCTGTGGCTGTTCATGTTCATTATCAGTCGGGAAAAGTAATCGTAAACATAACTCCCTGTGCAGGATAATTGGTGACATCAATGGAAGCTCCAAGTTTGTCCGCCATGTTCTTTACCTGCCACAAACCAAGCCCTGTACCTTTGGTCTTTGTTGTCTGAAAGGGCTTGAAGAGTTTTTCCCGGATAAATTCCTCGCTCATGCCGGTTCCGTTGTCTCTGATGGATATAAAAGAGCATGTTCCATCTTTTTTTGCCTCTATGGTGATTTCTCCATTGTTCGATATTGCTTCGGTTGAATTGACGATGATATTCTCAAGGATCCTTTCCAGCAGTTCCGGATCGGTAATCAATTCGAAATCATTCTCTATATTCTGGATCACCTTTATCTCCATGAGCCTAGGCTGCAATCTCGAGATCACCTTGTCCAGGACAGGGCCGATATGAATATGCTGTTCATTCAATTCTTCTTTCGCCGGCATCGCCCCAAGTCTTCCCATTACCTTGTCGATACGTGCAAGGGTCTCTGATACCGTTTCAAGCATGTCTTTCTGAAAATCCCGGTTATCCATATGCTTTGGTGCATTCTGAAGAATAAGAGAAAGATTTCCTGCGGCATTTTTCAGATCATGGAGCACATAAGCAGACATGCGGTTGAAAGCATCCATCTCCTTGTTTGCGGCGAGTTCCTGGGCAAATCTGGCGCTCATAAGCGCTGCGCTGGATTGTGATGCGATTGCGCTCAGGAGGTCGATATCATCCTTTCCATAGGGTGTTCCGGGGTTCTCTTTGCCCACGGCAATGAATCCGATTACCCTGTTTTCTGCCATCATGGGAACAGCGAGTTCTATCTTGTGCTCTTCAAGGATATCCGATGTATCCTTTATTGTTCTTGCCCAGAGTTCGTCACCGGCTATGCACGGCGCTTTCAACAGGAAATACGGGTTCTTTTCAAGATATGCAATGAAGAGCTCGTCTTTTGTAAGGGCCTTGTTCTTCAGAGGAGAGGGGAAGGAATATACGCACCGGAAAATATCCATGTCCTTAAGCCAGAGAGACAGTTCGTGAATGTACATGCTGTCCAGGATGACCTGGGAGGTTACATGGATGATCTGTTTTTCATTAAACGCGATCGAGAGGTATCCGCTGAGTTCACCCCACTCCTTTCTGTAGTCGTATTTGTTTGCAAAGAAATGGGTATCTACAAAAAATCTGAGGCTTGCCTTGGCATCCGGGGATATGATGAGGATTCCGAGAGCCAGCAGCACCAGAAATACAAAAAAACCGATTGTTACAAAGGACAGCTGAAGGCCCAACCTCTGAACCCCGAGGATAAGAAGCCCCATGGCAAACAGATATGCCCCGATGCTCAGGAAGGTGATGGAATGGTATACAACATATCGGGATACAAAGATGTCCATTTCAAAGAGCTTGAACCGGATAGCGAAAAAGATGAGGAAGGAGATTCCTACAAGAAGGATCAGCGAACTCAGCAGCAGTACTTCATGGGTGATGCTGAGCGTGCTCATGCGGTGCATGGAAGAGAGTATGAACCCGACACCGACAGTTATGATACCCAGTGCAGGATATTTGAGCACCCGCTTCTGTTCATTGGTGCTGGCCCTGAGGATATTTTCCATTATCCACATGAAGATGACAGAACCTACCAGGATGAAGGCCGCGTGTATCTTGCCGAGCAGGCCCAGGACATAATATCCTTCCTGATTCACATCGAGATATGATTCAGGGGAAATGACCAGGTATACACCATAGATAATACAGGCCATGATCATGATCCTGGCCACCCATGAAACAAAGCCCCTTTTTCGTGAAAGGCTCATTTCCATGGAGGTTACAGACAGGGTGAATGCGCATAAACAGGCAAGCTCCATAAAGGATGCAACTCGCAGCAGCATGGATGATTCGAGCAGGTAGTTGAGTATGTAGCATAATTCGAACAGGGAGAGGAAAAGAAGGCCTAATGCAAGTGTACGTCCATATTTCTCCCCGCTTCGGGCTAGTATCACCATACCGCCGAAAAATCCGATAAACGTGGTTATAAAGTATATGAATAATTCCATAGTATACAGTCCAGTATCGGATATTTAACAAAGAATAGATATACTGTCGATATTTTTTACGATCAGTTTGGTGCGGACGGTTTTCAATATTGACAGAAATGATCATTTAAATCAATTAGATATAATAATTATAAGAAATTGATTGTCACTTTTGAGCAAGGATTGACTATAAACGAGGTGATACAGGGGCCATCAATGGTCGGAAATATTTACAATGCTGTGGTGCTGCTGGTATAACTAATTGAAAAATATATATAATTATAATGGCACTTAAATTGCAGTAGATCATAACAATACTAAAAGTTGTTTGAAGGAGATCATGATGAAAAGGTTGTTATTTTTAGTTGTCTTCTTATCGGTTTTTGTAATGGCAGGGATCACATACGCACTTCCTATAGGTGTTGCCGATACAGGGGAAACAGTGGCCCTTCAGTTGAATCAGGACTGGACCGGCACAGTTCGGGGTACTCTGGATGGACAGGGGGTCAACTGGTATACTGGCTACGGTTTTAATTATCAATACGAAGGAACGACATATAACGTAGAAGATGCCTTTTGTGTAGACCCGGCGGATGCAACTCTTTCCAGGTCCGATTATTATATTGTAAGTCTTACCAGCCAGACTGATGAAAAATATCTGGCTTCTGCATGGGTGATGGAACAGTTTATCGCCGGTTCTATCAGTTCGGTCACTGCCCAGGCTGCTATCTGGGAAATAATAATGTATGGAAGCTATGAAATGATCAGTGATTCAATCGGTGATGACCCTGATGATATTTTGGGTCTGGTATTTTCTGCCTATAGTTTCTATGGAGAATTAGACTTTGCCGGCTACTATGTTGCTGTAAGCCCCGGCGATTCTTTGGTGTCTTCGTATGGGACAAGTTCTCAGGATTACCTTTTCAAGGATGCTGCACCGGTTCCTGAACCTGCAACCCTGATCCTTATCGGAAGCGGTCTTATCGGCCTTGCAGGCCTGCGCAGAAAGAACAGCTGAAAATCAGATAGTAAACAAATAACGAACCGATAAAACGGCCCGGCAGTCTTAAATAATTGCCGGGCCGTTCTTGTTTCCTGAATATGACCTGATTAAGGGCGAATGGAGAGAAAATACCGGAGTATTGGAGTACTGGAGTATTGGAAAAGAGGCGGAGGTTATTATCACGATGCGTCGGATAGTTCCAAAGTTTTGCTTTCTCATAACCAGGTGCTTCACGCCGAATGCCCGATTACTTGTTTACACCACACACCCGGGTCTTCATCCAGTACTCCAATACTCCATTACTCCAATCCAACCCCCACCATTTCATATACCAAACCCCTGGTATTCATTTTGCCGCAGGGCCTCGCCTTTACAACGGCCTGCCGACCTGAATAATGAAAACCGGTCCTTCCTCGTCAAGGTAGTAAGGTTGCTTAATGGGCCAGGCAATGCCCATTCTGAATGACGAGAGATTGCCCCATGCGATCTCCATTGAGGTTACAAGCTCGAACCCGGCGCCCATGACCCTGTCATTGAAGTTAATGCTTTCAGAGCAGAAACCGGCATCGATAAAGGTGCCGAGATAAAGCCTGTGAAGGAAGATAGGAAGTGTCTTGTACCCTTTCTGGATATTTGCCAGGGGAAGGTAAACCTCTATCCCCGAGGTAAGGGCTTTGTCCGCCTCGAGTATGTTTGCGCTGAATCCCCTCAGGGCAAAAAGCCTGGTAGGTCTCTGGGTGAAGTAGCCTTCTCCTGTATCGCCCCCCACTCGGAAAGAGCCATGACCCGGAGTATAGCCTCCCCAGGTCTTGCCTGCCTGAATATAAATTGTAGAGTAGATATCCGATCCGAACATGAACCGTATATTGCCGAACAGCGATTTTCTGCCCCTGGAATATGACTCTGCGGTAATGGCTGCAGACGCAAAAGAAAAATGTTTATTCAGGCCTACCGAGCCCCAGAACTCTACGTCTTCATCGCCGAAGTCTTCAAGGGGTTCATAGCCGAGTCTGTGCATTGAAAACTCTATAAATGGAAGCTCCATCGGCCGGAAAAAGAGTCTCATCTCATTGCGTGATTCCTCTATGCCCCTTGTGTTTTCAGGATCATAAGAGACAGGATAGCGGGTGAAGCCAATCCCAAGATCCTTTACCTGCGCCCCTGCCCTTGCAGAAAGATAGTCGAGCTTGAAAGAGTATCTCAGCCCGGCGTTAATTGAATAATCCCCTGTTACATCCCTGCCCCAGGTATTCACTCCGAGCTGTATATCCGAGATGCCTGCATACAGATCAGGGGCAATGAAGTTCGGAGGAATGCTTTTCCATGGAGAATAGGGCATCGGTTCAAGACCGGGGGGAGCGATGTCTGTCCGGGTATGGGATTCCTGTTCCACAGGCGCGGACAGAACCTCTTTTGTCTCATAACGTTCAACATCCCATCCCAGGTTCTTCAGACACAGGAACGATCCCTCTTTTGGCAGTATGCCTGCATATCTGCAATGGGTGAGCTTAGACATATCTGAATCATGGATCTGAAACGTGCCTGTTATATTTGATGAGAAAATCAGGGAATCACCATCCCAGCAGGGGTCCATCTCCACTGATTCTGCGCTGGTGATCCTGTGCCACGCAGTATCATACACCCAGATATCCCAGTTTCCGCGAGTATTTGCTGCTACCGCTATATGGCCTTTACTGTTCATGACAGGGCCGGAGAGCTGCAATACCCCTTGCGGTGCCGGGATCATCTCTTTAATCACAACCCCGGCCTCCAGCATGGTCATATCGGTTTCAATGAATGCAATATATGGATGGGGGCCTTTGCGGGTTACTGCAATGCAACCGGCCCCGGGATCCCATATGTGCGGGGCAGGCTGATCGGATGATGTGCCCTTGCCGTATATCGTGATTTTCGAGATTCCCGCTTGATCATATTCCGAAACCCAGACCCTACCGGAACTGTCCATGCAGCCGTACCTGCTCCTTTGCCGAACCCTTTTTGTCCCCGGGATTATCCCCGATACATTCCAGTATATGAACGGTTCGGGGATGTATCCCACAATCAGCAGCCCGGGACCATCAGCCGGCTCCATGCCCGGCCTTTGTGATATGAACTCGTTCCAGAGAACGGGAAAGGTCTTACCGAAGGTCTTTTTTGCCTTCAGATCGATCTCTATGGGTATGATTCCTCCACCGTGAACCTGCAGAAATTCATAGATCCCCTTCCATCCGTAGCGCTCAAACAGCCAGTATATGAAAGGTCTTCCATATATCCGGTAACTGAAGTGTCCGGGCCAGATTCCAGGATGATTGCTCACCCGGGCTATGTCCTGAGGGATATGCGTGGAAAACAGTGTCTGGTTCATGGGATCTAGTATGGAGGATCCTGTATAGAGGTTATAGAGCAATGCACAGGTCCCTTCGGAAAGCCACTGCGGCATGATCATGTTCGGGGAGACGATCTCACCGAAGGCCTTATGAGCAAGTCCGGGGATCCTGGAACGCATGGAATATATCCCGTGCAGGCACAGACCCTTGAAGTAAAAATAGGTCCAGGGGTCTTCCATGGTGTATCCCTGTTCCAGCACGCCCGGGGCCTTCAGGGGGATCCGGATTTCACTGTGGGGTATCATGTGCACGATCACTTCGGGAACGTCCAGGGCATCATCCAGGATAACGTGAATCCTGCGGTCTATACCTAGCCCCATGTCATTGAGAAAGGAAAGCATCATTGGTGTCTGAGTAGCCATACGGGATATGATCTCTTCATTGCCCGGTTCATAGGTGAAGATGAGGCCTTCACGCTCGATAGATTCCAGTGCAAAGGCGTTTGCGCCGGATAAAAGCATGAAGAGCATGCACAGCAAAAGGCATTGCCCCCTGGTTTGTTTCACAGGCATGGTATTGCGAAGAAGAAAAAGGAATACATTATTCGTTATGGAAGTTTCCCCTGGAACCTGGCACAGGGTGGCACAGGTATATCCTTGGTTCTTTCGGGGCATGAGATCATCACACGGTCTAATCGGGACCCCCGATCTGCCGGTTCTTTAGATATGCGAGCCCCTGGAATACGGCTATGATATCGGCTGGTTCATCAAGGATGTTTACCCTGTAGGAAGCGATCCTGTGGTTTGAGGATATTTCATCCGCCTGTGCGATAAGTACTTTGCCTTGAGCAGCCTTGATGTACGAGATGGAATTGTTTATGGAGACAGCCACCCTTCCTCTGGAATGAACCGCAGCTGCAAAGGCCAGGTCGGCAAGGGTAAACAGTACCCCGCCGTGTATCATCCCCAGACCGTTGAGGTGGTATCCGCAGATATTCAGTCTGGCTTCGGCATGTCCGTTCGCGGCCTCGATCAGCTCGATACCGCAGTGGCGGGCAAAGGAGTCTTTATCAAAATATGTTTTCAGAAAATTCAGTCCTACTCCTTTTGGCGTCATGCAAACTCCCGAGATTTATATATTGATGCGGTTCAATGCATCCGCTCCCTGAACATGCTGCGGATGGGTATATATACGGAACCTGTCTTCCTTTACCCTGCAGATCAGGGTAAGGCCCGATCTGTCTGCCAGGGCAATGCCCTCGCGGGTTGTTGCAGCCTTGGATATGACAATGGGGATACCTGCATTAACGGCTTTTTTGATCATGCCTGCAGGCTGTCTTCCTGTACAGCCGAGAACGCATGAGGAGAGATCCGCATCATTCAGAGCAGCCCATCCGATTACCTTGTCCACTGTATTGTGCCTGCCGACATCACTGCTCTTGGCTATGAGATCGTTTTTGTAAAAGAGCACCGAGCAGTGTGCGCCCCCTGTCTTTTCCCACAGTGTTGAGACGATCCCGGAGATTACAGTGAATATCCCTTTGGCATCGATGGTGATAGCTGATGCGATCTTTGGTTCCAATATCCCTGTAGATGCCCCTCCGCTCGATTCGGTAATGAATGTGCCTGACTGTGCAGATTGCCTGGCAAATACATGAATATCGTTTCCTTCTACCCGGACATCGTCGATTCGATGCGCCAGCCCCTCGCTGATTACAAAGCCTGCGCCGAGTTCACGGTACTGCATGGGGCTGGCAACCAGGCTTGTCAGAAGATCCCCGTTGAGATGAATGCGGACTACCACTTCAATACAGACATCTCCTGACGTTTCCTCAAAATGATCGCTGGAAAATGAGGTGGACGTCGATGATGAAAATGCCCCTTCGATTGATTCCAGTATTGCCATGGTCTGTGAATATACCATTAAAAAAGTGATGACTCAATTGATCTCTTTGCAGGCCCCGGCTTGGCGATATTTGTATTACCTGCCGGGCCTGGATATCAATTCGTACATGCCTATTGCGGCACTGTTGGAGACATTGAGCGAGTTGAATGTGCCTTTCATTGGGATATGCGCCAGAACATCGACCTCCTTTTCCATCCCGGTCCTGATGCCGGTATCTTCACCCCCGACCAGCAGGGCGGTTTTTTCATAGGAGGGGATCTCACGCAGCGGCAATGTGCTTCCGGCATCGAGACCCACGATCCAGTAGCCGGCCTTTTTCAGTTCTTTTGCAGCCATGCGCAGATTTGTCACTCTGGCTATCTTCGCATGTTCGGTTGCACCTGCCGATGCCTTTACCACTGCCGGTGTTATACTCGCAGCCCGGTTTTCCGGAATGATAACCCCGGCTTCTGCAAGGGTGTATGCGGATCTGATGATTGCACCCAGGTTCTGCGGGTCTTCTACAGAATCCAGAAGGACCACAACCGGCAGTTCGAAAAGACTGCTCAGGGGGGCATACCGGTAGCGCGATACCTTTGCAACAATGCCCTGATGGAACCGGGTTTTGGAAATCTTTTCAAGTTCCTGCTTCGGAAGGGTATGGACAGGGATTCCGCGTACAAGAGAGGTAATATCATCCGCGCTCTCACGGGAGATCATGATTTCAAAAAATTTTCTGCTTCCGGTAACAAGTGCCTCTTTAACGGGGTTTTTCCCGTAGATGATTTCCATGGATCCTCCTCAGCTCTTGAAGCCTTTCCCTGATATCTTCACCCAGGGGTTCTCCTGTGTAGCTTCTCCAGGAATGCCGCATCCGGATAAGATCCTGTATTGATCTTTCATACTGTATCATCACTCGCCCTCATCTCATTCAAGCTACATATACATACCACACTATCCGGCCGAGGAAACATACTTAGTTGCCGATACATGAAAACTTGAAAACTCAAACGATAAATATCCCTGGTGCGTCCAAGGGCAAGAGTCAGGAGTAATCCCTGCCGGCACAGAAGTCCATTGATCAGACAGGGTGTTCTTTTGTACTGTTCAGCATGGATTTCTGAAAATGGATCCCCACGATTGCCAGGCGCACAGCTTCGCCAAGGGTCTTCGGATTGATAAGAAGGCTGCTTAGCAGAAGCCTCCAGTAGTATTGTCTGAACCGGCCTTCGTTTTTGATGCCGATACGCCACATGCTCTTGAAAAGGGCCATAATGCCGGAAAGATTGATTATTGATACGGTCTTTTGTGAGTATGTTTTTAAGAAAGAAACACATCTCAGGTAATAGGCCCGTGGAGAGTAGATGGTTTCTACAACCCTGGCATACCCGTCG
>JAFGTK010000183.1 GCA_016934135.1 Deltaproteobacteria bacterium
GGTATTCAGCAGAGCCGTGAATGATGGTTAGGAAAAAAGGCTTTATTAATATGGAAAAGACACACATCACAGTATTGTTAAGGAGTGATGAAATGGCGGAGAGCCTTTCTTCTGACTCCTGTCTTCTGTCTTCTATTCTTTATGTTTCCCTAACAGCCTACAGCCTAATAGCCTATAATATGCTGTCATTGCGAGGAGGAGGTCGAAGCCGACGACGAAGCAATCTCAAGGTGCTTGGCTCCGGACAAAGTTACAAAAAAACGCGGCTCTGCTGAAATATCTTGAGATTGCCGCGCGCCTTTCAGGCGCTCGCAATGACATGGGTTCTTACTGTCGTGATGGGAATGCTAGAGGTTGATACGCCGAGGCGGACAGGAAGTTTAAACACATTAAACAGAGCAATGAGTAACCATGAAGCACATTTGATTACATTCTGTTTTAAGGCGGTTGTATGTATGAATTGAAAAAATAGTAGTTATCAAATAATTCTATAAGTTTATGAAGGATTGTGTTATGTAATATAAAACACTGTTTGTTGTATGAAGAAATATAACAGTAAAATACGATGTTTTTTTGCAGACAGTTCGTAAATGTTATTGAGTCAGCGTTTTTGAATAGATGCAATGGGCAAAAAAATCTCAAGGGTTTTAATACTTGTGAGATCGCTTCCCGCAACGATGGATACGCTGCAACGTATTTATCGATAATATATATAGTCGTTCATATTGGATATAACCAGCAAGTGCGGGACAGATACTCGCAATTACAGCTTGTTCCGGCATTTGCGAGATCATCGAACCTTTTTTATGAGGGGTCACCATGCAGAAAAAATACTTATTTAAAATAGTCGTGCTCGTTACAATTGCAGCCTTTGTAGTACAGGGATGCGCTATTTACAAACCTGTCTCTGCAAGAGAAGAATGGTATGAGATCTCCAGATCCCCGGAAATGGTAGAAGTTGGTAGAACATATACTTTGGAATTGCTTTCACCAACAGTTGTGAAGGTCAACTCTGAAGTGAAGAAGGCATTTGAGGTTAAATATAATAAGGTAAAATTAACTGTAAAAGAAAGGGCAAGTGCACCTCGAATAATTGGAGAGTCGATTATCTTTACGGCATTATTTGCGGTTGTGGTGGCCCTTTTACCAGTATTTCTATTAAATGAAATATCCACAAAAAGATCATTAAATCTCAAATCCGATTTTAACTATCCTGATAAGAAAATAGAAATTAATATTCCAAAAAGTAATCCTATTTATCTAGGAAGAAATTTTTTGGATCCAGATGATTTGATTGAAAAAACCCTTGAAGAAAATCTTGGAGAAAGCACTGAACATGAAAATATTACATATGAACATACTGTTATAACCTCAGGAACCGTTGCTGTATCTGTAAATGGTGAGCACACAGCAGACATTCCAATCAATCACGGCATTGCAACATACAAACCAGGCCTCTACCCCATAAAGATCGAAAAAGGCCGTGATCTTGATATCAAATATGCCTACAAGAAAGCCTACGCCGATGCAACCATCCCCTATGCCGTCTATGCCGAGGCGGTGAAGAAATGCGCCCAGCCATGCGAACTTGCCGCATCCCTTGAATTCAGCGACGAGGCAGGCATCATTCCGAACGGCGCTATCGATGCTGCTGAAGAGTCAATTGCTAAGGTGACCATAAAAAATACCGGCCAGGGCGCGGCGTATTCCGTTGTCCTTGTGGGGTTAAGCGATAATGAAAGTGTTCCCGTACCAGGGCGCACCCTGGTTGGGGATATAGAACCTGGAAAATCAAAACTGGTAGAGATAAAGATAAAAGGAGATGTGAAGACCACCGACGGCACGGTAAAGCTCAAATTCTATGCCGAGGAGGAACGGGGCTATGGGTCGAACACCGAGATCCGTCAGGTCAAGACCGTTGCCATGGCGCCCACCGGCCTGGAGATCGTGTCGCACCGTATCCTGGACTCCACAGCAGGCCATGCAAAGGGTAACGGCAACGGCATACCGGAGAATGGAGAGACCTTTGAGGTGGAGGTCTTTGTGCGCAACACCGGCAAGGGAGAAGCCCGCGGGGTTTCCATCTCGGGTGCCGAGAACCAGGCATCGGCAAGCATGGTACGAGACAGTGCGGTGCTGGGCGATATCCCGCCCGGCCAGACCGTAACTGCAAAACTCGTGGCTAAGCTCGACAGACAGTTTGCAGACCAGGCATTCAAGCTCGATCTTGCAGTAGCAGACCGCTTCAATCTGGATACGCGCAGCAAGACCTTTGACATACCGGTGAGGATCCAGAAGCCCCTGCTCACCATGAACTCGCGCACGAGCGGGTCGAACGGTGCAGTGATACGAAACGGCGAAATTGCCTTTATTGACCTTTCCATTGCCAACCGCGCAGGGATAGCTGCGCGCGGGGTGAAGATGGGCCTGGGCATAGCTGAAGACGGACCATCAATCCAGGGAGACAAGACAATCACATTGGGCGATATCTCCCCGAATGAAGAGACGAATCCTCATCGCATCAGGATCGCGATCCCGCGCACCTATCAGGGGAAGGGCATCGCGCTCAAGGTCAGGCTGACCCAGCAGGAGTTTGATGCAGTGGACGACATAGCAGTGGTGAGCGTGAATCCGTCCAGGCCGCAACTGAAGCTGAGCTGGCAGGTGCTCTCGGGCATGGCGGGCAATTCCATGCCCATCGGCAGGGCTTCCCGGTTCAAGGCCGTGATAGAAAACCAGGGAGAGATCCCGGCAGTAGGCGTGATGCTGAGCCTAGCCAGCGAGGATAACACGATCTTCCCCCATTTCCCTGACAACAGCCAGGAAAAAGACTTGAAAACCCTGCCGCCTCATAGCTCCATGGAACAGGATTTTCTTATCATGCAGAAAAAGAGATCGGATGCAAAACTGGGAGAGCATCAGATCAGTGTAAAGGCTACGCAAAAGGACTTTGCACAAACAAGTCACACCATAGCCTTTTCCACTGTGGATTTCGAGAACTTTGAACAAATTGCGGCACAACAACAAAAGTCCTATTCAGGGGCTGCCGTTCTGTGCAGCCCTCCCATGGTATGGGTGAGCTACCCGGCAGAGGGCATGACCATCCATGACGATATCATTACCCTGCAGGGCTATGCCCATGACGATAAAGGCGTATCCAGGATCGAGGTGCGGCTTAACGGTGAACTGGTCTTCAATGACTCTTCCCGCGGCATCCAGGTGCGGCAGAAAAAGGATACACATGCACCAGCGGACAACCGGTTTGTCTTCACCCACCGGCTGCCGTTGAGTCCCGGCAATAACACCATAGAGGTCTCTGCATGGGATGCCGATAACCTGGAGGCAAAGGAGACCGTCACTGTTTCGCGCTCCCAGGTCAAATCAGAGATATGGGCCGCAGTCATAGGCATCAATGACTATCGAAGCGATGCAATCCCCGACCTGAAATACGCGGTAAGCGATGCCAGGGCTGTATATGACTATCTTCAGTCAGAGATGAAAATCCCGAGGGACCATATCTTCAATCTCTATGACGAGCAGGCGGACAAGAAGAACGTGGAACGTGTCCTGGGAGACGTGCTGCCGAAAAAGGTAAAGCCGCAGGACACCGTGATCATCTACTACTCGGGCCACGGCGCACCTGCGCAGGATAGCACAAGCGCTGACGGAGACGGTATCACGAAGTATCTTCTTACCTGCGATACCGACACAGATAACCTGTGGTCAACCGCAATGCCCATGGAGCGGGTACGAACGATCTTCTCGCGGCTGTCTTCAGAAAGGGTCGTGTTCCTGGCAGACACCTGCTACAGCGGCGCCTCAGGCGGCAGAACCCTGTCCAGCGCCACCAGGGCAACGCTCAGCGATGCATTCCTGGACAGGCTCTCGGCAGGAAGGGGCCGCGTGATCATGACTGCATCAGGCCCGGGCGAGCTGGCAAGGGAAGACAAAAAACTCGGCAACGGCCACGGGGTATTTACCTACTATCTGCTGGAAGGCCTGCAAGGGGCAGCAGACAGCGACCGGGACGGGCTCATAACAACTGGCGAGGCATATGAATATGTCTACAGCATGGTAACAAAACACACAAAGAACCAGCAGCACCCGGTGAAAAAAGGCGAAGAAGAGCGTCCGATTATTCTGGGGATGAAGAGGTAAAAAGGCAGGCTGGTAGGCTGATAGGGAAGAGAGAAGACAGGAGACAGGAGTCAGAATGGGGAAATGATAGAAGACAGAAGTCATGAGACAGAATGAAATAATATGCCGTCATTGCGAGCGAAGCGAAGCAATCTCAAGGTGCTTGGATCCGGACAAAGTTTGAAAAGAAACTTGGCTCTGCTGAAATATTTTGAGATTGCCGCGCCCCTTTCAGGGACTCGCAATGACAGGTAAATGGCTGAATAGTTAACGGTAGATGAATGTAATGCTTAAAGAATATACGCTTAAAGAAATTGTTTAAAATAGATATACGGCAGGAGGGGGATTATATGACATTTCGGCAGGTATTTCTTTTATGTTCTGTAATTGTTGGCCTTACCGTGACCGAGATGGAAAAATACCTTTCGCTCAATGTTCCCAAACAGGCACGGACACTCTATAACCGTGAGCAGACACCCGTGGTAAGGGGGGACAAAAGCAAATTGATCGTGGTGCTGAAGTGATTGGCTTAAAAAATAACCTGGCAACTTTAGCTTTACAAATGTTTGATATATATGATTAATAAATATTATTGACTCAAGTTTCGCACCCCTATTAGAGGGTTTTGGGGGTAAAAAGTCAATAAAAATGGCAAATAAGATGGTGAAAGGGACTCGCATTTGTGGTATATAAGTTGTTGATAAGACAAACAAAACACCGCAAAGGAGTCCCTTATTATGCATACCACACCAAGCAAAGCGTTCAAAGGGGAAATCGAGGCATATCTGGATAAAGAGGGTCGGATATTTGAGACCAAGATCGATGAAGGGCTTAAGCGACTTGGGTTCAGGACGCAGATGAACAAGGCGAAGATTATCAAGAAGGATGGGTATCATGCCTCCCAGATCCTGTTTGTGCTGGTACTTCTGCCATTGCTGA
>JAFGTK010000184.1 GCA_016934135.1 Deltaproteobacteria bacterium
CTGGGTCATCTTGACAGAAATAAAACTGCAGTGTTGAATCTCACTGCAGAGTGGGCGCTCAGGCACCTTGATTCGAACCATATGTAAAGAACAGGCACTAGTCATCAGGAAAGGTTCCGTATACGGGTTTTGATATGTAAATACTTCGGATTTTGGATTAATTAAACGATAACAAGGAGATACTCCCATGAAGAAATGGGCAAGGAATCTTGTTTCAACAATTATCCTGGTAATGGCATTCACTGCTGCAACAGCCCTGACAGGCTGTGAAGGAAGTGAAGCCAGAAAGGCGATCGACGATACTGTAGAAGAAGTCAGCGGGGCCAAACTTGTTGAAAAGGGCGAAAACATCAAGAAAAAGATCCAGGACCTGAATGCTCAGGATATCGAGCGAATTCAAAAGGATATTGAAAAGGGTGTGTACAGTGAAGAAGACTGATACGTATCTTATCTGAATACAGGAGTAAAGCCGATGGATTATACAGGAAAGGTAGTATGGATAACCGGTGCATCATCGGGTATCGGGGAAGCCCTTGCCTATGAATTCAGCCGCAAAGGCGCTCAACTGGTACTTTCCGCACGGAACGAATCGAGGCTGGCGGAGGTCAGGAACGCGTGTCTCAATCCCGAAGGGCACCTGGTGATACCGCTTGACCTGAATCATGCCGATTCATACAGACATGCCTGCGCAGAGGTTCTCAGCCGTCTGGGCAAGGTCGATATCCTGGTAAACAACAGTGGCGTTTCGCAGAGATCGCTAGCAGCTGAGACCGGCATGGATGTCGACAGAGCGATCATGGAAACCAACTTTTTTGGTACTATCGGCATTACCAAGGCTATACTTCCATCCATGATCGAAAGAAAAACAGGGCATTTTGTTGTCATCACAAGTGTTGCAGGCAAGCTCGGGACCCCTCTGCGATCGACCTATAGCGCATCGAAACATGCCCTGCACGGTTTCTTCGACTCCCTCAGGGCAGAAACATGGAAACAGGGAATACGAGTAACCATGGTCTGCCCCGGCTTTATCAGAACCAATATTTCCATTAACGCCCTTACCGGAAACGGCACACCGCAGGGAACCATGGACAATGCACAGGCATGCGGAATGCCGGCATTCATATGTGCAGAGAAGATTGTCAGAGCAGTGGAAAAAAACAAGGCAGAGGTCTATATAGGCGGAAAAGAAGTCCTGGGCATCTACATCAAGAGGTTCTTGCCGGGTTTATTCAATATAATCATTAAAAGGGCCAAGGTCACCTGAGAAAAGAATCCAAGATAAGCAGTGGCGGAGATCTGGTTTATAGGTTCTGAACAGAAAGGCATCCTTGGTTCAACATGCATCCTTCCCGGCGCAATTGATACGCAGCAGTACAAACGAAATCGATTTTAACATTTATATATTCGGACACATAATCCGATAAAAAAAAGAGTGTTGCTGTGCATGCCCTTACATCAAGAGAATTTGTATCGTGCACATTTGTCTTCTCGGGGACATACTTGATATGGGCAGTATTTAAAGATGATAGAAACAGGATGATAATTTGAGTATAAGAGAAAAGGTAGTTGATCTTATCCGGAATAAATCAACCTCATTGCCTACACTGCCGGTGGTGATCAACAATATCATCACAACAGCCAAGAGCGATAAAACAACGGCAGCTGATCTGGCAGGTTTTATATCGAATGACCAGGCATTGTCCGCACGTATTCTGAAGATTGCAAACTCCGCGTATTACGGGCAGCCCAGGGAGATTGATTCCATCACCAGGGCCATCATCGTGATTGGGTTCAAGGAGATCATCTCCATTGCCCTTGGTTCAGAGGTATTCAGAACCTTTTCCAGAAAAAGTTCCCGCAACTTAATAGATATGAACGAACTTTGGAAACATTCGATCGCAGTCGGTTTTGCATCCAGGTATCTTGAAAAAATGACCAGAATGTTATTTACAGAATCTGCCATGCTCTCCGGCCTGCTCCATGATGTCGGCAAGATAATCTTTACCCTGTATTTCCCGGATGAATATGAAGCCGTATTGAAGGAACAACGCAGTACAGAGAGTGTACCGCTCGATGTCATGGAAAGAGAGATGCTGGGAATCGATCATTCGGAAATGGCATATCTGCTTATGAAACACTGGAATTTCCCAGAGAGCATCAACCGTCCCATTTGTTTCCACCATAACCTTGGCGAATGCCCCTTTGAATACCTGAATATGGCCACAATGGTAAACGTTGCAGATTATATTAGTCACTGCTGCGAAATAGGCATCAGCGGCAATCATAGAAGAGAGATGCCGGAAGAGGCAATAACCGGGCTTGGACTCTCAGCAGACAGTATAGACAGAATCATAGAACAACTTATGGCGGACCGGCCCCGGGTGGATGGTTTTCTGGAGGCCATGGCATAGTTCATTATGGAAGATCAGGATAAAAACAGCATGCTTATGGAACTCCTGGATGAAGAAGACAACCATCTTCTTCTGGATAATATCAGGACCGTCTACAACAAGTTCCAGGATAAACTAACCCAGCTTTCCATTCTGCGGGAACTGGGCAATATCCTGCACCATATAAACGACTTCCAAGGGGTATGCCGCACCATCATGGACATTATAATCGCCAATACTGTTGCGAGAAACTGCTCCATCATGCTCATGGATTTTGAACAGAACAGACTGTTTCTGGTTGCCGCGACAAACCCTGACGGCGAAAGCTATATTATTGAACCCAGCAGGATCTTCTCTAAACAGGGGCTCAAATATACTTTTTATTACGGTGAAGGAGCTGCAGGTGAGGCACTGCTGACAAAACAGCCGGTTCTTATCGATGATGTGAGCCTCTCCGGGATCTTTCATGCGCAGAATGAAACCGGGGTTGCCATCGGCACCCTGCTCTCGGTACCCATGATCATAGAAAACGCAGCCTGCGGTGTCTTCACCCTGAGCCATCCCGATAAAAACATCTTCAAAAAAAACGATGTCAACCTTTTTACGATCGTATCAAACACCGTGGCTCTGGCGCTGAACAGCGCTCTGAGCTATGAAACCCTTAAATATTCAGAAGAGAAATACCGCGCACTTACAGAATATTCAAATGACGGGATCACGATAATCCAGGACGGCATGCACAGGTATGCAAACCAGAGCTATAAATCCATGACCGGATATACATTCCGGGAACTCAAGGAGATACAGCTGGATAAACTGATCACACAAACAGGCAACCATGCTGACGGACCCATAAAGATGAACCCTCTTCACAGTGATATTCCCGGAACCTATGAAGCAATCCTTACAAACAAAAACGGCCACGAACTGGATGTAGAGATATCCCATGCATCGTTCCTGTACATGGGTCGTCATGCAAAGATACTCTCGGTACGGGATCTGAGAGAGCGCAAGGAGCTCGAATTCAAGCTCCAGCAGGCACAGAAGATGGAAGCGCTGGGAGTGATTGCAGGCGGAGTTGCACATGATCTGAACAATATCCTTTCAGGCATCACGAGCTATCCGGATCTCCTGCTCATGGATCTTCCAGCGGACTCTCATCTGAGAAAGCCTATCTCGACCATCAGAAAATCAGGAGAAAAGGCTATCGCCACTGTACAGGACCTGCTTACCCTCACACGAAGAGGGGCCTCTGTCATGGAGATCGTAAACCTGAACAGTCTTGTACAGGAATATCTGGAAAGTCCTGAACACAAGAAGATCAAGACTCACCATGAGAACATCTCGGTCACAACAAGATTCGAGGCAGAGGAACTCAATATCAAGGGTTCTCCCTATCACCTGAACAAGACCATCATGAACCTTGTACTCAATGCCGCAGAGGCCATGGATCAGGGAGGCTCAATATCCATTGTCACGGAGAACCGCTATATGGACAAGCCCCTCCAGGGGTATGAACTCATTGAAGAAGGAGATTTTGTAACCCTTTCCATCTCAGACACAGGCTCCGGAATAACCCGCGAGGAAATGGAAAAACTATTCGAGCCCTTCTATACCAAGAAAAAGTTCGGCAGAAGCGGAACCGGCCTGGGCCTGCCCGTGGTATGGGGAACGGTCAAGGATCACAAAGGGTTCATCGATGTCCAGAGCACTGAAGGGAAAGGAACGACCTTTACCCTGTATTTCCCGGTTACCAGAGAGGAGCTTTCTCCGCAATACAGATTGCTGCCTGTTGATGAATACAGAGGCAACGGGGAGAAAATCCTGGTGGTGGATGATGTGATGGAACAGAGGGATATCGCTACGATGATGCTGCAGAAACTGGGGTACAGCGTAACAGCGGTCTCCAGCGGTGAAGAGGCAGTGGAATATGTAGCCGAGCATGAAGTGGACCTGCTGATCCTCGATATGATCATGGACCCGGGCATTGACGGCCTTGAGACATACCGCAGGGTCCTCAAGATCCGTCCCGGCCAGAAGGCAGTCATCACCAGCGGCTTTTCCGAGACGCAGCGCGTAAAAAAAGCACAGGACCTGGGTGCAAAAGCATATATCAAAAAACCCTATTTCCTCGAAAAGATCGGCATTACCGTAAAGACCGCCCTGAACGATTAAACGGGTTTTTACGTTTGAAACATCGCCAAACAGGGCTGGACCTGAACAGCATCAGCATGTATAACTATAACTGTTTACCTGTTGTATTCATATGCAAGGAGGAGGGTTGTTATGGCTATACCAGACATCCTGATCATCGGGGCAGGTGCGGTAGGTTCATTCAGTGCCGCGGTAATGGCCCGCAAACAGCTGGGCACGATTTACCTTTACGACATCAAAGAAGATCTCTCCATAGGAAGGGCACTGGATATCAATCAGGCCTCGCCCTATCTGTATACAGATACAAGGGTGATCGGCTGCAACAGCTTTGAAGAGGTACCGGGCGCTGATGTCGTTGTCATAACGGCAGGACATGCAAGGCATGCTGGAATGACCAGGCTCGATCTCCTGAACAAAAATATCGCAGTTGCCGATGGACTCGGCAATACGATCATGGCAAGATTTCCCCGGGCAAAGGTCCTGATTGTGACAAATCCCGTGGATGTCCTTGCCTGGTTCCTGAAAAACAGGTGGCCGGACATGAATGTCTTCGGACTGGGCTGTTCTCTGGATACCATGCGATTCAGATACTTCATCGCCGAAGAAGTCGGGGGATCGGTGGACTGCGCCAGGGGCATGGTGATCGGAACCCATAACGATGACATGATCCCCCTTGTCAACCACGCAACCGTGGGAGGGGTGCCGATGAGGCACCTTCTCAGCGAAGATGCCATAGAAAAGATCGTCAGCAGGACCCGCAGCGCAGGCACAACCATCACACAGAAGCTCAAGGAGCACAGCGGATACTATGCGGCAGCGCATGTGGTCACCCAGATAGTTGAATCCATCGTATTCAACCGCCTCGGCACATTCCCCCTGAGCGTTTACTGCAGGGGTGAATACGGATACGATAACATCTGTCTCGCCCTGCCCTCGGTGGTCGGCAGCGATGGTATCAAAAGGGTCCTGGAGATCGATCTCGACGACAGGGAGCACATCGCACTGAATGTGTGCGCTTCTGCAATGACTGAAATAACACGTTCCATTCAATGATATATGGGAAGATTATCTTCTAGATAAAGGAGACCATACATGTCTGCACTCTTTGAACCCGCGCTTATAAACAAAATGAATCTGAAAAACAGGATCGTGAAATCCGCCACCATCGAGAACATGGCTACCCTTGGCGGCCTTCCGACTGACAGGACACTGCAGTTTTACACCCGGCTGGCAAAAGGAGGCACAGGGCTCATCATTACCGGCTATGCCTATGTCAATGAAGTAGGCCGGTCCTATCCTTTGCAGAACGGCGCACACACCGATGCAGTCGTTGAACGATGGAAGCCCATAACCGAAAAGGTTCACGAGCACGGCTCAAGGATCGCCATGCAGATCGTTCATGGCGGGAGGCAGACCAAGCCCGATCCTCTTGAGAACAGGCTGCAGCTTGCACCCTCGGCAGTACCGAATATGGTATACTTCACATTGCCGAAGAGCATGAGCGAGGAACAGATATGGCAGACCATCACCGATTTTGCAGATGCTGCCGAACGTGCTGTAAAGGCGGGGTTCGATGCGGTCCAGATACACGCGGCCCATGGATACCTGATATCGAGCTTTCTCTCGCCTGTTACCAACCGCCGCAAAGACGCCTGGGGAGGCAGCATAAAGGGCAGGTTCAAATTCCTGGAAG
The DNA here is from genome assembly GCA_016934135.1 of Deltaproteobacteria bacterium. GTDB lineage: Bacteria > Desulfobacterota > Desulfomonilia > UBA1062 > UBA1062 > DSAD01. The sequence continues at coordinate 6,238 of JAFGTK010000184.1, forward strand.
AGGTATACAAGGCTGTGAAAAAACGGGTTGGTGATGATTTTCCTGTTATGGCAAAGCTGAACATCCAGGATTTTGTTCCGTTGGGCCTCGGACCGAAAAACAGCTTCCCTGCTGCACGCATGCTTGCAGAACTCGGGCTCGATGCACTGGAGATAAGCGGCGGCATTGCCGAGACATCACTGGGCATGTGCCGCGGCGATTCACCCGCACAGGTCCTTACCCGAAATCGATC
>JAFGTK010000185.1 GCA_016934135.1 Deltaproteobacteria bacterium
AAGGCATTCAAAAAAGGGCTTGTTGAACTCGACCGCTACCGCAGAAATCTCATGGCCATCGGGAAAACCCTGATCGAAAGGATCCCCGAAAACAGCAAGGTCATTGTACTGCTTGGAAGATCGTACAATCTCTATCACAAGGTACTGAACCTGGGGATACCCGAGCTTATCGAATCTCTGGGCTATACGGTCATCCCTATGGATATCATCCCTGACACGGCATGCAATACAGATGTGGTGGAACGATTCCCGGACATGTACTGGCATCTGGGCCAGAAGATCCTGCGCAAGGCCCTTTCCCTTGCGGGCAGGCCCGAGATGTTTCCCCTTTTGATCTCGAACTTCTCCTGCGGTCCGGATTCGTTTATTCTAAGCTATTTTGAAGAAATATGCCGTCACAAGCCCTATCTTATCCTGGAGCTTGATGAACATGGCTCTGCCACAGGATATCAGACACGAATCGAGGCTTTCTGCGATATGATAGAGCAGTATGCCGGGCAGAAGACACAGCCAAAACACAGACCATCTTCAAGAATACAATACAGGCTCGACGACATAAAAGGCGATGCACGCATATGGATACCGCAGATCCATCCCTATATTCCCCAGCTCTGGGCCTCGGTCCTGCAACACCGAGGGTTTCATGCCATAGCCATGGGAGAAGAAACATCATTCCAGTGCAATGCAGGCCGGGCATACTGCCGCGGCAGTGAGTGTCTGCCGGCAGCCCTGACCATAGGCAAATTTCTTTCGTGCACAGACTCTGCACCGCCAGGCAGCAGCGATGTGCTGTTCATGCCCAGGGCTGAGGGCCCATGCAGGTTCGGCCAGTATGCAACACTCCAGTCGGAAATCCTTGATCGTGCAGGCAAGGACAACGCATACATCTTTTCACCCACATCAGAGAACGGCTATGCATTTCTCAACAAGAAGACAGAGTGCGAGGTGTGGAAAGCTACCTGCCTGGGGGACATGCTCTACAAACTCAGATGCAGGACCATGCCCTACCACCCACAGCCCGAGATGTGCGAGATCATCTTCAAGAGGACCCTGCGCGAAATCAGCACAAAGATGCTCATGGGTGAAGACTTCAGCGATACGATCCGGCTGCTGGTCCATGAACTCAACTGCTGCATAGATTACAATCAGCCCAGGAAACCTCTTGTGGGAATAGTAGGAGAGATATTCGTGCGGCTGAACAGTTTTTCAAATCAGCATGTGGTTGAAACCATTGAATCGTGCGGGGCAGAGGCATGGCTTAGCCCCTTTACAGAATGGGTGCACTATGTTCTGGCACTGGTATCCAAGAAAGCCGCCCTGAAAACAAGATTGGGTCTATTTGTGAAAAGGCGCTATATTCAGAAGCTTGAACAAGACATCTCCAAACTCTTCAGCCCGGTTCTCGACAACATGCACGAACCGCATGTCAGCCAACTCATCGAGAAGGGGCAAAGATTCGTTCCTGTGGATTTTGAAGGCGAGGCAATCCTCACTCTGGGCAGGGCAAAACTGTTTGCCGATCAGGGTGCAGCACTCGTGGTAAACTGCTCTCCATTCGGATGCATGCCCGGCCGTATCACTTCCTATATCTTTCAGAACAATCCTGAATACTTCGAGGTCCCTGTCGTCAATCTCTTCTTTGACGGTATCGGCGATATTGCTTCGCAGGTGGCGATATATCTCAAGTCCATAACCCTTACCCGCGCAGAGATGCAGCATCAGTTCTTTTCATCCTTCAAGAAGAGATCCGGGAAAAGATACCCCTCGGTTATATCAGATAACACCGGGGTGCAAAACGATCATCCTTCGTAGAAAAAACTGGTTCAACAGTCTTCTGATTGATCGGACAACGCCAAAAAGGGTGTTCAATACCCTTACTCTCTTTTTCTGTTTCCCGTTTTTATTCATGTATGCTACATCAAGTGACTACATCTGTTATGTTTTATCATTGTCGCAATGTACACTGTTCCTTAACTGATATAAGGGGGCAAATGTATGAAGGAACCGGCCAACAATCTCCATGAACGGCTTCGAATTCTGGCACTGAATCTCTGGTGGACATGGCATCCTGAGGTCATCAGCATCCTCACCGACCTCGACCCTCATCTGTGGCGTCAGGTCGATCATAACCCCATCGCCTTTCTGAATCAGATAACACCGGAGCAGGTTGAGGAGCGAGCCGCCGAACTGGTGCTCCACAGCCGGATAAACTACGCATTCAGGCGGCTGAATGAATATGTTGAACAGCCAAGAACCTGGGGGAGCATACACTGCGGAAACATTAACAACCGGCCGGTAGTCTATTTTTCGGCCGAGTTCGGCCTGCATGAGTCATTGCCGATCTACTCAGGAGGACTAGGCATTCTTGCCGGAGACCATCTGAAAAGCGCCTCTGATCTGGGGATCCCCCTGATAGGGATAGGGCTTCTCTACCAGCAGGGATATTTCTTTCAGCACCTGAACAAAGACGGCTGGCAGGAAGAGGATTATATCAACCTCGATATAAACAGTCTTCCGCTCCAGCGGGTGACGGATTCTGCCGGAGCGCCGCTGATCGTAAGGATAGACACAAGGACAAATCCCATCCAGGCAAAGGTCTGGGAGGTTCAGGTGGGTCGCATCAGGCTTATGCTGCTCGATTCAAATGTCGACGGCAACTCTACCGAAGACCGCGAACTGACATCCAGGCTCTATGGCGGCGACAGCAGTGTGCGTATCAGACAGGAAGTGCTGCTGGGTATCGGCGGTGCGCGCATTCTGCAGGCCCTGAATATCTTCCCCGGGGTGCTGCATCTGAACGAAGGACACAGCACCTTTGCCATTCTCGAAGAGATCCGCCGCATCATGGAATATGACAATATCCCCTTTCACCGGGCCCACAGGAGAGTCTCCCTGTATACGGTCTTCACCACACATACACCTGTTGCAGCAGGCCATGACAGGTTTCCTGCAGACCTTGTGGAAGAACACCTCGGCATCTTCCGGGAAAAGCTCGGGCTGTCACACAATGACTTCATGGCCCTTGGCCGCGTCAATCCTTCAGACGATTCAGAGACCTTCTGCATGACTGTCCTGGCTCTGAAAACTTCGCGGCGGGCGAACGGCGTATCTGCGATCCATGCGGATGTCAGCCGTCTGATGTGGCATGGTCTCTGGCCAAACAGGCCCGAGCTTGAAGTACCTATCGGGCACATTACCAATGGTGTGCACGTTCTGTCATGGCTGGCCCCGCAGATGAACCAGCTGTTCCAGACCCGTCTCGGTCAGGATTGGCACACCCGTATGGTGCACCCGGACATATGGGAAAATATATCAGAGATAGATGACGGAGAATTGTGGGAGACACACCAGAGTCTGAAGATGCGCCTGATCCGGTTTGTCAGGCGGCGCCTTAGCATACAGGCAGAGCGCCTCGGTCACCGCAAGATATTGAGTCAGATCGAGAACATTCTGGATCCCGATGTGCTCACCATAGGCTGCGCCCGCAGATTCGCAACATATAAACGGGGAAACCTGAT
>JAFGTK010000019.1 GCA_016934135.1 Deltaproteobacteria bacterium
GACTTCTCGTCGAGCTCGAGTTCCAGCATGCGTCGCTGCCGTGCCTCCTCCAGGAGCTTGCTGAAAGACCTGAAGCCGTAATAGCTCTCGTTGAATCCGGGTTTGCGCCGTTTCAGGGCCTGCTTCACCATCGAGCCCCAGAGTTTGTCGTCTTCACCCCGTTCCGCAAACAGGGCCTCTACGGTCTCCACCACCAGATCCAGGGCCATATGCTTCTTGTCCTCTTCGGTGCTCATCTTCTGGTCGGCCTTGGACGGCGCCCCAGCGGTAGTCTTCACGGCCTGTTTTCTCCCCCTGGGCTTCTTGGCTTCACTCTCCCGGACGAGGTCATCGTAGAATATGAACTCGTCGCAGTTGGCAACGAGAAGATCCGAGGATGAGTTCTTCACCCCCACACCGATAACAAGCTTGTTGTTCTCCCGCAGCTTGCTCACCAGAGGTGAAAAATCCGAGTCGCCGCTGATGATAACGAAGGTATCGACGTGCAGTTTGGTATAACAGAGGTCAAGGGCGTCCACGACCATGCGGATGTCGGCGGAATTCTTGCCCGACTGCCGGACATGGGGAATCTCTATCAGTTCAAACGATGCCTCGTGCATAACCGGCTTGTGAACCTTGTATCGTTCCCAGTCGCAGTAGGCCTTTTTCACGATAATGCTGCCCTTGAGCAGCAGCCTCTCCAGCACCTTGTTCATATCGAACTGGGCGAATTTGGTGTCCTTCACACCCAGAGCGATGTTTTCAAAATCGCAGAAGATCGCCATGTTCTGTGTCTTTTCCTGTAAGGCCATTATTTATTCCTCCACCAGAAGTGTCATAACACACTATGAGTTATACCACATCAGTCAATCCATGTTCCATCAGTCTTTCTGTTCCTGGAATTCGGACAGGGGTTCTATCCCGGATCTTCTCAGAACCCTTTTGCCGTCATTGAGTCGAGGTCTGTTCATATTCCGTCAATGCATCCTGTTTCTCTCAGGCAATCTTAATTAATGTCATTAATTTCAAAGGCTCAGGCACCTGTATTGACAGGCACACATCTTGCTCTTATATTCAAAGGAAGGTGCCGGATGTTCTTTCATGCTGAAAAACTGCTTGAATTGAAGAAAACAGCCGCATCGCCGGGCTTCATTTTTATATTGCCAATAAGGATAAATCCTGCCACTATATATTTCACGTAATGTGTATATTAGAAAGGATCTTTCATAAAAATTGAAAGGAGCTTGATTATGGATGAGGAAAAGAAAGGAACGGGAAAGAAACTGAACAGGCGTGATTTTCTTAAAACCACAGGAGGTGTTGCAGTAGCAGGTGTCGCTGCCGGAGGATTGTTCGCTGCTCCCAGGAAGGCCTTCGGCGCCGATATGCCCAAGAAATGGGATGAGGAGGCCGACGTGGTAATAATCGGCAGCGGATTTGCCGGCCTGGCGGCTGCCATCGAGGCCAAACAGGCAGGGGCCACGGTTGCAGTGCTTGAGAAGATGCCGGTGCACGGGGGGAACTCCATCATCAACGGCGGGGTCTTTGCCGTAGCAGGGTCTCCCAAGCAGGAGGCCGAAGGAATCCAGGACTCACCGGACCTGCTCCTCGAGGATATGATGAAGGCCGGGTTGTACATGAATCACCCCGAACTGGCCCGCATGATTGCCGAAAAATCGAGAGAGGCGGCAGAGTGGACTGAAAGCCTCGGTGTCGAGTACAAGGAGCGGGTCACCCACCTGGGCGGGCACACCGTCCCCCGCAGTTATTCCACCAGTAACGGCAGCGGTTCCGCCATCGTGAACAAACAGTACGACAAGCTCAAGAACATGGGCGTGAAGATCAGGACAAGGACCTATGTCTCGGCCATCATCCAGGACAAGGACGGCAGGGTTGTCGGCGTGAAGATCAGAGAAGGCTACAAGTTCCCGGAAGAAGGCAGCGGCAAGGAGAAGTATCTGAAGGCGAAAAAGGGTCTCGTACTCGCATCGGGCGGGTTCAGCAGGGACATCTATTTCAGGACACTGCAGGATCCCAAGTTGACTGAAGACGTGGATTCCACCAATCAGCCCGGAGCGACTGGCGAGGTCCTGATGGAGGCATTACGGGTAGGTTCGACCCCCGTTCAGATCTCCTGGATCCAGCTCGGTCCCTGGACCAGCCCGGACGAAAAAGGCATGGGGATCGGCTATGTCTTCAATGCCATGGGAGGTTTTGTATACGGCGTAATGGTGGACCCGAAAACGGGCAAGCGCTTCATCAATGAGCTTGCAAACCGCAAGATCCGTGCCGATGCCATCATCAGAACCGGTCATCCTGCGGTGTGCGTCGCCGACAGCGAGGGGGTCAAGCGGGTTCCCGTCCTGGACAAGACACTGGAAAAGGGTGTCGTCAAAAAGTTCGATACCATCGAGGCTCTGGCAGCGGCATACGACATCCCGGTGAAAGAGCTGAAGGAAACCATCAGCAACATGAACACCTACATCAAACAGGGCAAGGACGAGGAGTTCGGCAGACCCATGCAGACAGACTCCAAACCAATTCAGTCCCCGCCCTACTATGCATGCCGGGCATGGCCGAAGGTGCACCACACCATGGGCGGAATCCAGATCAACAAGGAAGCACAGGTCATAGGTCTGGACCGCAAACCGATTCCCGGGCTTTATGCAGCAGGCGAGATCGCAGGCGGCGTCCACGGTGCCGTACGCCTCGGCAGCTGCGCAGTCCTCGACTGCATCGTCTTCGGACGGATTGCCGGGAAGAATGTTTCCGCATAAAAAACCAGGGACAATCAATACATAAGAAATTATGGAGACACCCGTGATGTACGATCATTCACGGGTGTCTCTGTTTCAGCATCTCATTACTGCAAAGAATACAATCCCTCTGTTTTGAGATGATACAGATATACCCGTCATTTTGCATTTGAATAAGTTCATGGTGTCTACTTTGAGCACATGGCCTTGATCTGTGTGAGCGGCTTTCAGCCGCGATAATATCTGTCCCGGTTGTCGCGTGATCACGGCTTAAGCCGTTTCAACACGCTCGCTTTTCTCTGCCGCACAATGCGGATATAACCGTACTGAATGGATCATGTTCCATCCGCACCCATTACAGGTGCGAAGGCAGGGTTCCTTGTTGTTCCAGCAGTGTTTCCTGTGCAGAAAAATTCCCATAGACAGGGCGTACAGAGAGGTATATGGAATTTTCGCACTCATATGAAGACAATGATCGGCAAAACCCTTTCTGTGAATGGAATGCCTGGCCCACAGGTCCTATGAATACTATCCTCAAGACTGTCATCCTGCTTACCCTTTCGAACATCTTCATGACCTTTGCCTGGTACTCTCATCTGAGAAACCTAAGCGGTGCCAAATGGTATATCGCGGCAATGGCCAGCTGGGGAATTGCACTGTTTGAATATCTCATCCAGGTGCCGGCCAACCGGATCGGCTATACCTCCCTGAACCTGGGACAACTCAAGATCATCCAGGAGGTCATCACCCTGTCGGTGTTTGTGCCCTTTGCCGTGATGTATATGCACCAGTCGCTGAACCTTAATTACCTCTGGGCAGGGCTGTGCCTGATAGGGGCGGTGTTCTTCATATTCAGGGCATAGCAGATGAGGGGGAGCCGGCCCTTGAAAGCACTTATACCCGGGCCGCTTTATTTTCCGGATGGGCGTATATGCCTGCCGGGTTTTTTCCTGCGCCGCTCAGACATTCCAGAGCAGAACCCGGAGAAGAAATGCCGGGCGTTCACACCGATGATCCTGGTCCGGTACCCACCTTCCTGCACCACCAGGGTTGGATATCCCCGGCTTCCGATAAGCCCGCCCAGACGCTCGAAATCCCGGGCAGCAAGGCCCCAGGTGCCGGTGGGATCACCCTTTGAGGTATCCAGGCCCAGACACACGATAAGGTATATCGGCTCAAACTCGCGAATCCTCTTCAGGGCGTGTTCGCAGGCATGAAGATGCTCTGCCGGCGTGATGTGTTCCTTAAGGGGATAATTATGGTTGAATCCTGCCCCGGGACCATTTCCACGCTCATCATCGAACCCGCTGAAATACGGGTAGGCAAAGCTTGGATGGCCGTGGACCGATACCGTAAGCACATCACTGCGTTCATAGAAGATCTGCTGCTGGCCGTTGCCGTGGTGGTAGTCGATATCCAGGATGGCAATTCTTCCGAACCTGCTCAGGTAGTTAGCTGCAATGGCAGCGTTGTTGAAGTAGCAGAACCCGCCGAATGCATGCTGTTCGGCATGGTGGCCGGGCGGGCGGACAAGGCTGTAGGCGGCGCGATGCCCCTTGAGCAGTGCGCGGGCGGCAGTCAGGGTGCAGTCCACGCCACGCTTGGCTGCAAGAAAGGCGTTTCCATTCAGGGGGGTGAATGTGTCAATACAGTAATACCCTGCCCGCACAGCCAGTTCCTTCGGGGGGCGGGCGATGTTGCGGATGGGAAAAACATACGGATAGACCGACTTTCCCGGGTCCATATGGTTGCAGACCTTCTTGAAGTACTCCACATACCCTGGATCGTGCACGGCCTTGATATGCTTCTCGGAATATCCCGACGGCGTGATCTTCTCAAACAGATCGGTCTTTTCCAGTTCATGGAGAATAGCGCTGATCCTGACAGGCGACTCGACGTAGCCGCGCTCGCGCACATGGTGGATAGCATGCCGGTCGTTGACCACCAGTGCGATCTTCCTGAATCTTCCCCTGCAGGAATCCACCGGTTCTACGGCACGGCTCACGTAGCGGGGATCACGAAGTCCGACCGGATCATCACGGAAAGATCTCACCACCATATCGATATAGCCGGGAGGGCACAGGTCCCCGTATTTCCGTTCAAGTATGGCCCGGACAATAACCTTTGCCGCACGCTGCCTAAGCGGTCTGCCCTGCCCCAGATCATCGAAAACCAGGTAGGGAGGGTTGTCGTCTCCCGGTTTCAGCGGGGTCTCATAGGCGGTACCGGTCACAGGTCTGGCCCCGTAGCGCTCATAGAACCTCAGACGGGCCCTGTTCTGTTTTCTGATGGAAACATCCGGGCTCAAGCGGGGATCGTCGGGCAGGCATTCAAAGAAGATACCAATCACATCAAGCATGAGGGCCTCTTCGCGCACCCGCTCGTAGAGTATGCCCCCGTATCCGCTGCCGGCAAGGGCCTTTGTGGACGAGATATAGTCGAGATAGCAGAACTTCAGTTGCGGTTCGTGGGAAAGCAGGGCAAATCCTTTCAAGACGCCCCGGTTGTTCTCCGCTATGTAGAGGATGGACCTGAACCGGTATTTCAGGGGATTCTCAAGCATCTCAGGGATCTTCTCCACATCGGAGATATGGATCTCGGGGAACCGGTCCTGAACGATCTCCATGACCTGGCGCAGTGCCTCCTGGTTGGCCGGAAGCTGATTGTCATAGATTCTTCTGATCCTGAACACGTTAACGATCTGTATACGCTGATTGCAGAAGCTGTGCTAATAAAAAATCAAGATGAGAGGTCTTGTGTATTATGGTGACAAAGCCATTATAACACAAAGAGACATTATGCCTTCATGTTCGCCCGGTCTGTCACGGGATTGCATGCCGGAGCCCTCACCTTTGCCTGGCGCTTGTTCACCATCTGCATCAACATGATCATCGGGCTTGTAATCCTCAGGGGAAAGGTAGTAAAAACAGGGTTTGCGGGAAAATCATGAGACGAGAAACCAGGCTTAAGATCATCCTTTCATCCCTGATCTTCTTCATCACGGTCCTTGTGGGATACAAGGCCTACCTCTCTCTGTTCGAGAGCGACTTCTACTCGGTGAACCTGGAGAACATCAATGCCATCAGGGAGAACACACAGGGCAAAAAGACGCTTTCATTCATCGTGGTGGGGAACATCGAGAATTCCATCGGCATCTTCGACAAGACCATGGTGCACAAGATCAATGCCGACCATCCGGACTTTGTTATCTCTGCAGGAAATGCCGTGGCCGACGGGGCGGAAGACAAGTACCGGATCCTGTACAAAAGCCTGAAAAAGATCCATGCCCCCAGTGTACTCTGCTTCGGCGAGAACGAGTCTTCGGACTCAGGCCAGCCCAGGTTCTACGATCATTTCGGACCGTACTACTTCTCGTTTGCCGCGGGACCGGCCTATTTCATCTTCCTCGATACTACGGAAAATACACCCGATCTCTGGCAGCGCGACTGGCTTGAGAAAACCCTGGAGGAGGCCCTGGCATACCCCTGCCGGTTTGTTGTCATGAACAAACCGCCCTACAAGATCACGGCCTCGCCGCTCATGAAAAAGATCGGGAACAGCCCGATCATCGATGAGATCGAGAAGAAGATCCCCTTACCCATCGAGAGCAACTACATCGAAGACGAGTCATACCGGCAGTTTCTCACAGAGACATTCGCTCGCTATGGAGTGAATGCGGTGTATTCTTCCAACCTGAACATCTATGATGCCCGGGAGCAGGAAGGGGTTTCATACTTCGTCACCGGCGGCGGCGGGGCGAGCCTGATCGTCAATAACGATGCCAGCTTCTACCACTACCTGCTGGTGACGGCGGGCCCGGAAGGGATCACGCACCAGGTGGTGGGAGACATTGACAAACACCGCAGCGCACCAGGGGTTTTCATTGAAAACCTCTGGGTCAGGATACATTCCTTTTTCTACATATCGTTTATCAATTTCCTGCTGGTTCTGGCCTTTTTCCTGATCCTCGTTGTTGTCGTATACGCAAAGCTCACGAAGAAAGTCGACTACTACCGGGATTTCACCTCGAGAAACATCGCCCCGGACAAAAAGCTGCACATTGCAATGTTCACCAACACCTTTTCCCCGTTCATCGGCGGAGTGCCGATCTCCATCGAAAGGCTTGCAGACGGACTGCGCAGGGCTGATCACACGGTTACCATATTCGCCCCGCAATACCCGGGCCACCATGAAACAACCGAACATACCGTCCGGTGCAGACGCCTCATCCAGTACCGGGATTTTGCAATCGTGAACATCTTCTCCCGCAGGATCAGGAAAGAATTCAATGCGCTGGACATCGACCTGGTCCACGTCCATCACCCGTTCTGGTTGGGTTCAAAAGGCCGCAGGCTTGCCAGGGACAGGCATATCCCGGTGGTGCTCACCTACCATACCAGGCTGGAAAAATACGCCCATAACATCCCGCTGATCGGGTTTCTGTTCCAGAATATCCTGCCGCACTATATCATCAGGCGGTTTTCCCAGAAGTGTGATGCCGTCATAGCGCCAACATCCACGGCCAGGGAATACCTGAGAAATCTCGGTGTGAGCAGACGGATCGCGGTGCAGCCTACAGGGGTGGACCTGTCCCTTTATGACAACGTCCCGAAAGAGAAGATCGCCTCCATCAATGAATCCTGCAGGAGGCATGACGGGCTGCTCCTTGTGTCTGTCTCACGCCTGACCAAGGAGAAAAACATTTATTTTCTCCTGGAAGGCATTGCCTCTGTTCACAAGCAGACGAACATACCGTTTACCGTCCTCCTGATCGGAGACGGCCCGGAACGGGACAGTATCCTGCGGTTTATAGACAAAAACGAACTCCAGAAAACCGTGCACCTTACCGGGAGCCTTTCACAGGAGGAACTCTGCGCATACTACATGGCAGCCGACCTCTTCATCTTTGCCTCGCTCTCAGAGACTCAGGGTATGGTTCTGCTGGAGGCAATGGCAGGCGCCACCCCGGTTGTTGCGGTGCGCTCCAGCGGCATAGAAGACGCCGTCCGCGATGGATACAACGGCTATAAAACCGATCCTGATCAGACACAGTGGGTTGAGAGGATTGTTGAACTGATGGCAGATGACCTGCTCCGCAGGAAGATGTCTGAAAATGCCCGCATCTCTGCCCGGAAACACTCCACGGATAAGGTCGCGGCCAGTGTCGCCAAGCTGTACCGCAAGGTGCTCGAAGAAAGCCCCTCAGGTGAATAACCCTGTGCATTCCGGCATCACAGGGAGAACCGGCCGGGACAATAAAAGGAATCCCGGGCCGGGTCCTGCAACCTGTTCGTTAAGCCCGGAAGAACCAGAGGGATCTTCGACCCGCTGCAGGCAACCGAATCCGAACATC
>JAFGTK010000186.1 GCA_016934135.1 Deltaproteobacteria bacterium
ATTTGGCGGATCTCCATGTGCAATTGGGCAATACAGTAAAAGCAGTACAAATTCTGCAGGCGCTTTTGCAGGAATATCCGGCAGACAAAGAGGCACAGGATCAGCTGAAGCTTATCAGATCACTCTGTAAACCGGACGATCCAGAGTACGGGGACTGTATCCAACCGTTAATAGACGCTCAGGAAGGGCAGGAACTTGATCAAACCTGTTCGGGTGTACCTCAAAAGCCTCTCATATCCGTTGTAATGCCGGGTTTCACCAGTAGAGAGAATCTCTATAGGATCCTTGATTTGTTCTTCATCAATACCCGCTATCCGAATTATGAGCTGACAGTTGTTGGTCCGGAATCGATAAAGGCGGTGATTCAAAACCAGGCTTCAGCAAGACGATCTCGCATAAAGCCTTTCATTGTGCCCGAACAGTTAACGTTCGTCGAGGGCATGCAACGCGCTGCGATGAGCACCAGTGGTGCATACATTGTTTTGTTCGGTCTGCATACAGCAGCTACACAGGGCTGGCTGAACACTCTAATGAAAAGCGTGTCTGATTGGCCGGGCTGCGGGGCCGTAACTGCCAAGACGATTGACATGGATGGACATATCATCGAAGCCGGATATTCCGGTCTGCAAAAAGAGAAGTCTGAAATTGAATCTGCCGGGGCTGGCTGCCAGCATGACGCTCCTCGATACAATTACACCTGTCCAGTCATGTCCGGGTCACGCTGCTGTCTGCTTGTCTCCCGTGAGGCCCTACAGGAAGCGGGTGGATTGGACAACGTCTTTGAGGATATAGGCTCGGCTCTTATCGACCTCGGCCTCAAGATTATCGCAGGGGGAAGGACAATTGTTTATCAGCCGAAAAGTTTACTGGTGCTTAGGAATAATGAACCAATTCGATCACCATCGAGTGAAGGAAATCAACTAGATGCAGAGGAATGTGAACGACTTCGACCGATGATTATTATTCCCTCTGCCGGAAACACAAGTTTTACCACCGGCAGAAAAGTGCTCGTCTTGGGTGTGTACCTTGCAGATCAGCTCAATACCGTGGATGATACAGTGAGAGTCCTTTCGGGATCTGATAAATTTAAGGTTATACAGCGGTGGACTGGTCTCATGGGTAGTCCTCCAACTGCACGGGTGGACGAGGTAACGGTAGATACTCTGCACGAGCGAACACCGAAATTCCAGATCATGAACGCAATGCTTAAGCGCGAAGACCTGAATCGATTTGAATACGTCATTATGACTGATGATGATGTTGTTCTGCCCAGCGGTTTCCTAGATGAGTTCATCGGCTGGCAGAACAGGTTGAATTTTGCTATTGCTCAACCGGCCCGCACCCACAACTCGTACATTGACCATTGTATTGTAGAACAGCATAACGGGCTGGGCGCCAGGCAGACACTGTTCGTGGAGATAGGACCGGTGGTAAGTTTCCATCGCTCGGTCTTTAAGCTGGTGTTTCCTTTTGATCTGGCATCTTCCATGGGGTGGGGTTACGAGAACATATGGTCGTACCGCCTGGCCGAACATAAAGCGAAAATGGGTATCATTGACGGTATTCCAATTGATCATAGCATCCGCAAACCGGTTGCAAACTATACCTGGGAACAGGCTGATAGGCAACGCAGCGAACTGCTGATGAAACATCCACATTTGTCTTTGGATGAGTGTTTGCGTGTCGTCGATGTGTATCAGGTCGGAGAGGTGTCATGAATTTTAGGTCGAGTAACCCACTGATCAGTATTATTATTCCTACTTACAACCGGGCCGGGTTGCTGTGTCGTTCCCTGGAAAGTCTTATAAGTCAAAGCATTGCTAAGGATGATTATGAGGTTATCGTTATTGATGACGGATCAACCGATGAGACCAAGGATGTGTGTGAGCAGCTGGCAGACGAACTTCCACTTTTCTATCTGCGACAGCAAAACGCGGGCATATCAGCTGCAAAAAACCTGGGAATTTTTGCAGCGCGGGCTTCTATTTTGTTTTTCTTCGATGACGATGATATTGCCGACGGCCGCCTGCTTGAAGAACATCTCAAAACCCATGAAACATATCCTCAGGAGAATATTGCTGTACTGGGCTATACCACCTGGGCGCCAGAGCTCCGGATCAACCGGGTGATGCAATTTGTCACGGAAATCGGTCACTTCCTTTTTTCCTACAGTCATCTTAAAGATGGCCAGGAGTGCGATTTTACATACTTCTGGGGAGGAAGATCATCCTGCAAAAGATCCTTACTGGTAAAACACGGCGTCTTTGATCAGCAGTTCCGGTTCGGATCCGAGGACATAGAGTTGGGCTTTCGGCTGTCCAGATTCGGGCTGAAGGTCATCTTTAACCGGCAAGCGAAAAGTTATATGTTGCGCCCTGTTACCTATGAACAATTCTGCCAGAGATGTATCAAACAAGGGAGATCCCAGTACTTTTTCAGCAAAAAACATAATGTTCCCTTGATCCGGCAGTACTGCATGGTCGAGAAAGCCGAGGGAAAGTGGCGATTCGTTTCACCAAGGCTGGAGACGAAGATGAAACGGGTAAGGGAGATAACGGCACTCTTGAAGAATACCCTTCCGTTAGAAAAAAAGAAGCAACTGGTTTACGAGATAGGAAATTTGTATTGGTGGACCTTCAATGCATTAAAAATAAAAGGGATCATCGAGGCAATGCATGAGGATGAAGTCAGTCGCAGGGATGTTTGTCAGGTGCAGTTTAAGCCGACCTGTCCGGTTCAGGAGGATGTGCGGTTTTTAGAGCAAAAATGGAAAGATACTAATCATCCTGACCCGTACCGGGGAAATATCCTCGTTGTTGATCCCACCTTGCCTATGTATGACCGCGCCTCGGGTTCATTGCGTCTTTTCGAAATACTCAAAGCACTTTTGAGGCTGAACTACCATGTTACCTTTATCGCCCGCAGCTCTGAGCAGGCCGAAGTCTATGTTCCCATTCTGCAGGATATGGGGATCGAGGTGTATGCCGGTGATCCTGCGGCTCTCGAAGCCGTGGGCGTGTATGTAATTGGTCCGGATCTTGATTTGCAGGAAATTTTGGTTGGGGGCCGTTATGACTACGTTATCCTTTCGTTCTGGCATGCGGCCGAGTATTATCTGCCTCTTATACAAAAACATTCACCGGAATCCACCATTATTGTTGATACGGTTGACATTCACTTCCTGCGTGAGATACGCGAGGCAGAGCTGAAACAGAATGAAGTCCTGATGAGGAAAGCTCGTGCAAATAAGCAAAGAGAGATTGCTGTTTATCGAAAAGCTGACAGGCTGTGGGTAGTAACCGCAGAAGATAAAGCAAAGATCGAAAATCTCAGAAAGGCGCCTATCGATGTAATTCCAAACATTCATAAGAAGATAGAAATCCAAAAGAGGTTTGAAGATACTGCAGATCTGCTCTTTGTCGGCAATTTTCAGCATAAGCCGAATGTTGATGCAGTAGTATATTTCTGCCGGCAGATTTTTCCCTTAATCACCGAGGAACTTCCGGATGTAAAACTCTACGTTGTCGGGAACAAGCCGCCTGCGGCAATCACGTCACTTGCTGCGGACAATGTCATAATAACGGGTTACGTGGAGGATCTCTCCCCGCACCTTATGCAGGCCAGGGTGTCTGTCAATCCCCTGACATACGGTGCCGGAATGAAAGGTAAAATCGGCGAAGCACTTTCCTGGGGATTGCCGGTGGTCACCACCCCCATCGGGGCCGAGGGTATGGGGTTGGTGCATGAAAAGCATGCCCTTATCGCTGATGATGCCGCAACATTTGCAACCGAGACCCTCCGAGTCTATCGGGATGAGTCCTTATGGAATAGGCTTTCTTTTTCCGGCAGGGAACTGGTACGCCAGTGCTGGTCGCCGGAGGCTATCCAGCGGGAAATCGAAGGCGTGCTGCCTGGCTGTCTTGCAGCAGAAGGGCTTGTTAAGCAGTTAAATGCCGATGTCATATCATCACAGGGGAAAAAGCCAGGCGATTACCCTCTGGTTTCGATCATCACCCTGACCTGGAATCAGCTCGAGTACACCAAGAAGTGCCTGGAAAGCATCAAGATGTATACCCCCGAGCAGCATGAGTTGATTATTATTGATAACGGCTCAAGCGACGCTACGCCGGAGTTTCTCAAGCGGTATGCCGAGTTACATGCAAATGTTCAGCTTATTCTCAATGATGAGAATCTCGGGTTTGCCGCAGGCAATAACCGGGGCATTGAAAAGGCTCAGGGGAAGTACATACTGTTTCTGAATAATGATACTGTCGTCACCGAAGGCTGGTTGAGCCGGATGATTGCGCATCTGGAGCGCTATCCGGAGGCGGGCATGGTTGGGCCGGTCTCCAATGCTGTCCCTATTCCCCAGCTGATCCGGTCTGTTCCCTATGGTTCTGATCTGAACAAGATGCATTCCTTTGCCGCAAAGATTGCCCGGAAGAATACCGGCAAGATAACACCCTTTGTGCGCCTGGTGGGTTTCTGCCTGCTTGCCAAAAAAG
>JAFGTK010000187.1 GCA_016934135.1 Deltaproteobacteria bacterium
GAAACGCCTGCTTCATCCTCATCCACTAAAGATTCGGATTAGGGTCGGTTCATGGGACTGACTCATCTCGATAAAAACGGCGCAGTCGTGATGGTTGATGTGGGTGAAAAGGGTCTCTCCCACAGGGTAGCCCGTGCCAGAGGATCGATACACATGAACAGGGAGGCCTTCAGCGCCATCATGACGGATTCGATCAAAAAGGGCAATGTCCTGGCCACGGCCAAGGTTGCGGCAATAATGGCTGCAAAAAACACATCGAATACTATTCCCCTTTGTCATCCCCTGCCCATCGATCAGGTTTCCGTGGACTTTTTCCCCCACGAGGAAACCTCGTCAATCGAGTCTGAGGTGATCGTGAAGGTCTCGGGCAAGACAGGGGTGGAAATGGAAGCCCTGCATGCAGTGGGCATAGCCCTGCTTACCATTTATGACATGTGCAAGGCTGTTGATAAATCCATGGTAATAGACGGCATCCGTCTTATGGAAAAGACCGGCGGCAAAAGCGGTCACTATAAACGGGATTTAGAATAAAACTCCTCGACAAGGGAGACGATCTCATGGGTCACTTCGATCCGGTCCCTGTCGGCATTGATGATGCGGTGACGTTTTTCCGTGGCAATATCAAGGAATGCCTTGCGGATCATCTGGTGATATTCGTTATCCCTGTTTTCAAACTTGTCACCAGGGGTAATCCTTTTCAATGCCTTTGCCGGGTCGACGTCCAGAACAAAGGTGATGTCCGGTTCAATCCAGGTTCCGCTTGATTCCATGAGATTTTTTGTTTCATGATAGCCAAGGCCGCCGACAATGCCCTGGTAGACAAGGGTGGAATCTATAAACCTGTCTATGACAATGACCTTCCCCTTGGCCAGCCCGGGCTTTATTATCTCTTCGATGTTCTGTCTTCTCGATGCCAGTACCAGGAGAAGCTCAGTCATGGTGTCTATGCCTTCAGACATGAAAAGCGACCTTATCTTTTCGGAAAGAGAAGAGCCGCCAGGCTCCCGAAGGGAAAGCCATGGCAGCTCCTTGTTGTCCAGGATAGAACAGAGGCGGGCGCAGTGTGTTGACTTGCCTACACCTTCCCCGCCTTCAAAACTGATGATCATTTTTTATTGTTCAGTGCTGCATGTGCAGCTGCAAGCCGTGCAATGGGTACCCGATAGGGGGAGCAGCTCACATAATTCAGCCCTACTCTGTGGCAGAAATCGATTGATGAAGGCTCTCCGCCGTGCTCGCCGCAGATACCCACCTTCAGGTTCGGCCTGGTGGTCCTGCCCTTTTCGACACCGATCCGTACCAGTTCCCCTACACCTTCCTGATCGATAGCCATGAACGGATCCTTGGGCAGGATCTTCTTGTCTACATATACGGGAAGGAACTTACCGGCATCATCCCTCGAAAGGCCGAATGTTGTCTGGGTCAGGTCGTTGGTTCCAAAGGAGAAGAACTCTGCCTGTTCGGCAATCTGGTCTGCGGTAAGCGCAGCCCTTGGAAGCTCGATCATGGTTCCGACCTTGTATTCAAGGGTTACTCCCTGGGTCTTCATGATCTCTTCAGCCACTTCGACAGTCATCTTTCTCAGTATCTTAAGTTCATTGACATGGCCTACCAGAGGGATCATGATTTCAGGCTCCACCTTGATGCCCTGCTTGCTTGCCTCACATGCAGCCTCCATAATGGCCCTGACCTGCATCTCGTAGATCTCGGGATAGGTAATACCCAGCCTGCATCCGCGGTGCCCAAGCATTGGATTGGCTTCGTGAAGGGAATCCCTCTTTGCCTTTATCTCTTCAGCGGGTTTTTTCAAAGAATTTGCCACCTCGGCAATCTCATCGTCTGTATGCGGAAGGAACTCGTGCAGAGGCGGATCAAGAAGTCTGACAGTTACGGGAAGGCCGTTCATGACCTCGAAGATTGCCTTGAAATCGCCCTTCTGCATGGGCTTGATCTTGTCAAGGGTAGCCCTTCTTCCCTCTTCGTCTTCAGCAAGGATCATTTCCCGTACTGCCAGGATACGCTCTCCTTCGAAGAACATATGCTCGGTGCGGCACAGACCGATCCCTTCTGCGCCGAAATCGCGCGCTACCTGGGAATCATGGGGTGTATCGGCATTGGTTCTGACACCAAGCTGCCTGATCTTGTCGGCCCATTCCATGATAGTGCCGAATGAACCGGAAAGTGTGGGTTTAACAGTCGGACATTTTCCGAGCATGACCTCGCCGGTTGTTCCGTCAAGGGTTATGAAGTCGCCCTTTTTGATCTTCCGCCCTCCCAGGGTGGATACCTGGGTGGTATAATCAATGGTGAGATCCTGGCATCCGGAGACACAGCACTTGCCCATTCCGCGGGCAACGACAGCCGCATGGGAAGTCATGCCTCCGCGGGCGGTGAGAACACCTTCGGCAACGTTCATGCCATGAATATCCTCAGGAGAGGTCTCGATACGTACCAGGATAACCTTTTCGCCTTTACCCGCCTCGACCTCAGCATCATCAGCCGAAAAGACCACGCGGCCGACAGCAGCACCCGGAGATGCCGGAAGGCCCTTGCCGATGATTTCCTTGTCGGCATTGGGGTCGATCTGTGGATGGAGGAGCTGGTCTATCTGATCCGGGTTGACCCTGAGCACTGCCTCTTCTTTGGAGATAAGACCTTCTTCTACCATATCCACTGCAATACTCACTGCTGCGGCAGCTGTGCGTTTCCCGGTCCTGGTCTGAAGCATCCAGAGATTTCCCTCCTGGATGGTAAATTCTATATCCTGCATGTCCCTGTAATGATTCTCAAGGGTCTGATAGACATCGACGAGCTGTTTGTACTGATCGGACATTAACTCTTCCAGAGATACCTGTGAAGGCTCATGTCTTCCCTGGATATTGATAGGCATCGGGGTTCTGATGCCGGCGACAACATCCTCGCCCTGTGCGTTGGGCAGGTATTCGCCGTAGAATACATTTTCACCGGTTGCCGGGTCACGGGTGAATGCCACCCCGGTAGCCGAGTTGTCGCCCATGTTGCCGAATACCATTGCCTGTACATTCACGGCGGTTCCCCATTCATCAGGGATGCTGTTGAGCTTTCTGTAGGTAATGGCCCTCGGGGTATTCCATGATCTGAATACGGCCTCGATGCCTCCCCAGAGCTGCTCCATCGGGTCGGAAGGCAGGTCTCTGCCGGTCAGTGTCTTGACCTTCTCCTTTAGAATGACAACAAGCTGTTTCAGATCTTCAGCACTGAGTTCCGTATCGAGCTTGACGCCCTTTTTGTGCTTCATGTTCTCCAGCTCTTCCTCGAGTTCCTGAGAGTCCGCTTCCATGACCACATCTGAATACATCTGGATAAAGCGCCTGTAGCAGTCATAAGCAAAACGCTCATTTCCGCTGAGTTTTATCAGGCCGTGAACAGTATCGTCATTGATGCCCAGGTTCAGAACCGTGTCCATCATGCCCGGCATAGATGCCCTTGCACCGGAACGTACGGAAAATAGCAGCGGGGCCTCGGGGTCTCCGAATCCAAGACCCATAGCCCGTTCAACCTTGCGGATTGCATCCTTGACCTGAGTCTTGAGATCTTTGGGCAACCCGTTTGTTTCATAGTATACCGTGCACATTTCCGTGGAAATGGTAAATCCAGGGGGCACGGGTATGCCGATATTGGTCATTTCTGCGAGATTAGCACCCTTGCCGCCCAGAGCTGCCTTCATTTCTGCATTGCCCTCTGCTTTGGTTCCTCTTCCACCGAAGAGATACACATATTTCTTTGCCATAACAGTCTCCCTCTCTACACAATATGTGTTTATAAACGGATAGACGATAGTATAAATAAAGTTTTGTATTCAAGTAAAAAATGCCCCGGGACTTCATTTAAGATCGGGAGAGTGTTGTATTCAGTTGTCTTTGAGGATTGACCTGGCTGCAATGACCCCTGAACAGCTTGCCTGGATAAGACCTCTGGTTATGCCTGCCCCGTCCCCGATGACATAAAGCCCTTCCACCTGTGTTTCAAGATTGCTCCCGAGCCTGATCCGGTTTGAGTAGAATTTAACCTCGATACCGTACAGGAGAGTATGGGCGGAGTTCACCCCGGGTGCAATCCTGTCCAGGCAGGTAAGCATCTCGATGATATCCGTAAGGATCCGATACGGCAGGCAGTAGCTCAGGTCCCCTGGGGTAGCCTGTTTCAGGGTTGGCTTTGTGGAACACTTCATGAGTCTCGATGCAGTGGTGCGTCTTCCGGAAAGAAGGTCTCCCAGTCTTTGCACGATTACCCCTTTTCCGAGCATGTTCGCCATGGTGGCTACTGATTCGCCGTATCCGATGGGGTCGTCGAAAGGCTCGGTGAAATCGGCGCTGACCAGGAGTGCGAAGTTGGTATTCTCGGTTCTTTTGTTTGCCCATGAATGTCCGTTGACAGTCAGGATATCACCGACAGTCTCGCTCACCACTTCACCGTACGGGTTCATACAGAAGGTCCTGACCCTGTCATCAAAGGTTTTTGAATAGTAGATGAACTTGGTCTCATAGGCCTTGTCTGTAAGATCTTCCATAATCACTGCAGGCAGTTCCACGCGAACCCCCAGGTCCACCGGATTGGGATGGGTCTCCAGGCCGAGTTTCTTTGCCTGGGACGACATCCAGGAAGACCCCACCCTTCCTGGAGCTGCAATGACACAGGGCGCTTCAATGGTGGTGCCGTCAGAGAGGTTCACACCTTTTACACGGCCGTTTTCAGAGATGATGTCAACGGCTTTGGTATTGAATATAGTTCTGAGCCTTTTATCAAGGACGCTTCTAAGGTTTTTCAGGATGGTATAGCAGTTCTCCGTGCCTATGTGCCTGACCTTTGTCGGGATATAAACAAGGCCTGCCAGGCGTGCCTGTGCAGAGATGGCAGCGGCATGGTCAGGGTCTATGGAAAAGACATCGCCGCAGGACTCGTAGCTGGAATATACGGAATCGATTTCATTCAACAGGCCAAGGAGATCCTCTTCAGGCAGCAGCGTTGACAGCTGGCCGCCTACATCGGTAGAGATGGTGAGCTTTCCGTCACTGTATGCGCCTGCCCCACCCCAGCCGATGACCATCTCCTTGCCTGTTCTGCTTCTTTCGTCAATGTCCTTTCCCTGTTCCACAATAACGATATCGAGCTCAGGAGATCTTTTTGACAATTCGAGTGCGGCAAATATCCCTGCAGGACCGGCACCGATTATAACAACATCAGCCATAAGTGGACCTCCTTGTATAAAGCAATATCAGCCCCAGGGAAACTGCAGCGATATTTGCAGCCCAGGATGCGATTACAGGCTCGAGCATACCCGAAGTCCCCAGGCTTGTCACCCCGGAATGCAGGAACCAGTATGACAGACCCAGTACAAGGCCGACAGAGATCCCCCGGGCTATACCTCCTGCCCGTGGAAACCTCATACCGAAAGGCAGGACCAGTATGGTCATTATTATGGGAGAGAATGAAAAACCGATCCTGCTGTGAAAAACCGTTTCCACTGATGTGGAGCGTATGCCGTCAATTTCGAGTTGATCCAGGTATTGTTTAAGGTCGCCTATGGGGAGCACTTCCGGGTTTGTCTGTGCCATGACAAGGTCTGCCGGTCCTCTTGAAAGCGGAAGCGCATGCATGGAATGATCCATAGTGATGCCCCTCTCGCCAAGATAGATGACATCCAGTTTGTCGACAGACCAGAACTGTGTGTTCCACCTCGCCTTTTCAGCCCGGATAACAGAGGTGAGTTTTCCCGACGAGGTCCGATAACAGGAGACATTGTTCATTATGCCCTGTTCAATATCCATGTGTTCTACAAAATAGATGTCTCCGCCTACCTTGAACCGGCCGCCGGTCACTGAGAAGGATCCATCGATATCTCTTTTTCTGATATTGATGTTTTCAATCCTGTCCGCTTTCTCCTGGGCCATTGGATACACATAGAATGATACCGATCCCATTGCGCATGTGGCGAGAATGCCGGTGAGGATATAGGGAAGAAATATCCGGTATGTTGAAACGGAACACGCCTGCATGGCAATGGTCTCTACATGACGGGATAATGCCGCCTGTGTTGCCAGGATGCCCAGACACACGGAAAAGGGAAGGACCCAGTATACTACCTGCGGTATGGACAGGACGGTGTACATCAGGATTGTCTGCAGGTCGGTATTGTGTTCTGCAAACAATGAAAGGTTCCCGAAAAACCTCGAAATCATAATCAGCAGGACAAGACCTGTCAGGCAGGCAAAACACATGAACAGGGACTTTTTGAAGATATATCGGGTGATAGTATCTATAATCAGTTACCTCCTTGGCTTAAGGGGGATTTGCGCCAGAGGTGTATTGCAATGAGCACGAAACAGAAAAACATGTTCGGCATCCATGCGCCCCAAAGCGGGGCAAGCAACTCAGCCCTTACCAGACGGTCCGCAAATATGAATACCAGATAGTATCCCAGTATTGTCGAGATCCCCACAATAAAGCCGGTATGCCTCGGTGATCGAGGCCTCTGAATACCGAAACTGATTCCGATCAGTCCCAGAATAATGTTCAGGACAGGAAAGGAAAACCGGTTGTAGTACTCCTTTATCCATCTCGGTTCCGGATACTTCCTGATCATTTCTTTCAATTCGGGCTGCGTTGCCGATTCATAGGCCCGGATGCTCAGTTCTTTGCCGAGATTTGCCTCGATGGTGAAAAGATACTCATCAAAGGTTATATACCTCAGCGCCGCCTCGGTAGACATGTACATGCTTCCGTCGGTGAGCCTCATCATGATGCCCGAGGAAGTGACATCGATCGTCCCTGTTTCGGCAGTGATGATGGAGCTGTCTTTTCCCATTGTTTCAATAAATACATTGTTCAGTCTTTTCTGAACCTGGTTTACGGTTTCAATATACAGAATAATGCCTTTAAAGGTGTCGTCGAATTCCCTCTCCTTGAGAAAGGCATAGATCTTCTCCGGCGCCTTCTCGACCAGTTTTGTCTCGATCTTCTTGATGGACATGGGGCCCAGATATGTAGATATTGACATATGTGCCATCATGCACAGCACTGACAGTATGATAACAGGAAGTGACAATGTTGAGTTCTTTACGCCGCATGCCTTCATTGCAATGATCTCCGATTCCGTGGAGAGCTTCTCGAGCACAAGCAGGATGGAAAACAGCAATGCCATGGGCAGGACAAATACCGCCATGGGGACCATGATGAAAAAGAATACATCAATGTCCGATATGGATACGAACCTGCCGATCCGTATCCATTCGACGATAAACATCACCGCATAGAGTACCAGGGAGGAGGAAAGGAATACCGTGGTCAGGTATCTCAGGATATATCGTCGGATTATCATATTGGTCGGCGATTATACCCACACCACTCAATATTGTCCACATTGATTCGGACAGGATTGACACGGTATTGAGAACTTAGTATGTATTCAGGTATGAGAAAGAAAATTGTTCTGATTTCAGGTTTGTTTTTCATTCTGATGTCCATGGGATGCGCAAACACCTACAGTTCAAAAGAATTCAATGCTGTTGTAAATGAATTGGACTCCTGTACCAAGCAGTTGAAGATGGCCCAGGATGAAAATGCCGCACTAAGGAAGTTAATGGACGATACGAAAAAGGAACTTGATAACTCGTCTTCGGATCTCCTGGCGTATCGCGATGAAAAACAGCAGCTGCTGGACAAGAACATTCAGTGTCTTGAGGAAAAAAAGGTGCTTCTGCAACAGATCTCGCGGTTCAACGATATTATTCAGGAAAGAAAAGAAGCGCAGTGGCGAATCAACAAGGCATACGAATACATCCTTTCATACCTGGAAAGGGAGCGGCTCAATGATCAGGTATACATCATCAGGAGCCAGGACAAGATAAAAATAGTCCTGCCTCAAAGGGTGCTGTTCCCCAACCCCAAGAGTGCCTGGCTTACGCCAAGAGGCACCTGGCTGATCGAAAAAATCGGCCGGGGGCTCAAGCAGATGGATACGATTTACGTCGAGATCGGCGGACATACCGACAATACCGAGTTGTCAGATTCAGTACGCAAAGTATATCCATCCAACTGGCATCTGGCACAGGGCCGCAGTATGGCTGTGCTCATGGTGCTGAGTGAAGCAGGGATATCACAGGACAAGATGTGCGCCATATCCTATGGAGACACCAAACCCATTGCAGACACCAAGACCGAAGACGGAAGGGCCATGAACAGGCGTGTTGA
>JAFGTK010000188.1 GCA_016934135.1 Deltaproteobacteria bacterium
CCGGCGGCCAGTCTGTCGGGCTCAACATAGTCCTGCCTTTCGAACAGAAGCTCAATCCCTATACAAACATTCACATCAACTTCCGCTACTTCTTCGTAAGGAAGGTCATGTTCGTGAAATACGCAATGAGCTATGTGATCTTTCCGGGAGGCTTCGGCACCATGGATGAACTTTTCGAGTCGCTTACGCTCATCCAGACCGACAAGATGAAGCCCTTCCCTGTCATACTGGTAGGCAGGGACTACTGGGGAGGACTGCTGAGCTGGATCAACGATACCATGCTCAAGGAAAAGATGATCCTTCATGAGGACACTTCCATCTTTACCCTGGTAGACTCTCCGAAAGACGCTGTCGAGATTATCAGGAACACAAGGGTCTAGGTCTGTCTATCTCGTCAAGTCGCATGCCCGCCTGTATGCAGCAAACACTGCATCGATGACCGCAGACCTGAACCCCCTGGATTCGAGCACGGAGATACCCTCGATAGTGGTGCCTGCCGGGGAGGTGACCATATCTTTGAGTTTTCCCGGCTGGATACCTGTCTGAGCGACCATGGCCGCTGCTCCCTTGAGTGTTGCTGCAGCCAGGGCCAATGCTTTATCCCGCGGCAGTCCGGAGCGTACACCT
The DNA here is from genome assembly GCA_016934135.1 of Deltaproteobacteria bacterium. Taxonomy (GTDB): domain Bacteria; phylum Desulfobacterota; class Desulfomonilia; order UBA1062; family UBA1062; genus DSAD01. The sequence goes on from JAFGTK010000188.1 coordinate 628, forward strand.
CCGTCGGCAAGGGCCTCGATAAAGAGGAACGCAAATGCCGGCCCTGAACCGGACAGGGCAGTCACTGCATTCAGAAGACCCTCTTTCATCTCAAGGCACATACCTACTGCAGAGAAGATATCTCTTGCGCATGCCATATCAGAATCGCTGCAGGTAATGGACGCCGCCAGGGCCGATGCCCCCTCACCCACAAGGGCCGGAGTATTTGGCATAACCCGTACAACGCGTGCATCCCTGCCCAGAACATTCATGATGAAATCAATGGATATGCCTGCGGCAATACTGATGACGAGCTTATCCTTCAGCTGAGTCTTCAATTCATCGACCACCGAGGGCAGTACCGACGGTTTTACGGCCAGAACGACAGCCGGCACCTCCTGGAGGAGCTGCCGGGAATCCTTTGCACAGATTACATTATAGGTTTCCTGCAGCAGTATCAGGCGATCTTCGCTGATATCATATACAACGATCTTCGATGGGTCATACAATCCCTTTTTTACAACACCGCCGATAAGTGCCTCGGCCATATTACCTGCACCGATGAAACCTATTGATCCCATTGTACCCTCCCACATACGTTTATGTGTAAATGGTTGCCACATGAAACACAGACAAGTCAATCATACATAGAGATTTATCCGACAATTTTTGTAAACTTATTCTTTGGGATTTCCGATAGTTTTTGTATGACAACATCCCTGATGAAAATAAAAGGCATCTTCTACGAAGAAACGGTTATTACCCTTGGCACAGGTCACACACAGAAGACGCAGAAAGTGAAAAACTTCTGCTATGCCGAACAGCTGGAGAATGACAATGTAAAGGTGTCCTTCCTCGGAAACGAAGGCAACCCCACCGGGATCGTCATAGAAATGCCATATGACGAGTTCCTTAGGAAATATACCTTTGATCCTGATTACAAGGTAAAGACAAAAGAGGAACGCGAGACAGACAAGCACATTGCAACTGCCGAAAAACACAGATCGCGCAAGGAATACAACTCGGCAGAATGGGAATATTCAACGGCTCTCAAGCTGGACCCGGAGAGTATCCGGGCCAACTTCGGCATCGGGACCCTGTACATGGAGATGGGACAGCCGGGAAAGGCAAAAGAGGTCTTCAGAAAACTCTCCGAGATAGATGCAATATTCGAGGAAGACAATAAGCATATCTTCAATGAATTCGGCATCGAACTGAGAAAGGCGAACATGATCGAAGAGGCCCTGGGGAACTACATGAAGGCACTGGAGATCTCTCCGAACGACGAGCATCTTTATTTCAATATTGCCCGGGTGTACTATGACAGACGTGACTGGACCAATGCCCTTAACTGGATAGAAAAGGCGATGAGGGTCAATCCTCATTTCCGTGACGCCAAGCAATTCGATGCACTCATCCGCAAAGAGATGAAGGAGGAGGAAGAGGATGCGGTTCAAGCCCTCGATCCCAAGGACAGAGATGTCCGCGGGAGAACTTCCCTGGACAGACCGGATCCGGATGATCGCTTGAAAGGCCCGCGCGCCCCGGTGACAGACCGTAATCCTGAGAGAAAAAATCCCCTGAAATAATCCTTCCCTTTCCGTTACTTACGGTCCCGGATTACACAGCAAGTTTGAAATCGCACTCTCATAGTTCAGAACTTAATGTTTTGATTTAATTTATTTGTTTTATCCTACGATATGAGGCTCACAATTACAGACTGACATACCTGTTGAGGATTCATAGTGATTGATCCTGCCGCTATTAACGTGTTATTATTCATGAAGGGGATTATTGTTGAAGCTAAATAATGAGTACCTGCGGGGTCTCCCGGCTGCAGATCCTGTAATCATACCGTTTTTATTCCATGTTTTTCCGGTTCCCGGACAATCACAAGAGAGAGGAGAGATCAATGAAGTCATGCAGAACTATTACGAGGGGAATGTATAGGTTCGATTCGTTACAACTGGTTTGTCAGCTGGTTGTTGTCATTTTTTTGATGATTGGTGGAAACGCTTATGCAGTGTCCTTTTCCGCCGACCTGGTCAAAACCGGGGATGGCAAGACCCAGACCAGCGGCTTCTTCCTGCTGGACGATCTCTACCGCCTCGATGTTGTCGATGACGGCCAGGAGCTCACGATCCTGGTGAACCGCACCAGCGGAAAAACCAAGATCTTGATCCCCGGCGACAAGGAGTACCTGGAGATCGAAAACGACAGTTTCCAGAGTGTCATGAACAATCCCCTTGAGGGATATTTTATGATGCGCCAGAAGTTCGAGGCCCGCACGTCCGGCAGCGAAACGATCGATGGCGTTGCGTGTGACAAGGTGATCATCTCCAGTGACGGCCAGGATCTCGTGACTGCCTGGGTAGCCAAATCGTATGGCTTTCCCATCCGGATGATAAACCCCGCCACCGGCGACCTGGTTGAGCTGAAAAACATCAAGGAGAAACGGATAGATAAAGCGAAATTCCAGGTCCCGGCCGGATACACAGAAAAGGAAGATCCGGCAAAAAAACGGGAACGTGAAGAGGCTGCCCTGCCCTTCTTAACGACCACGGCCACGGGCAAGGCCCCCTTGGCCCGCAGAATAGGCCCGGGTGGCGAGATGCGGGTCACGGTCGATCCGGAAGAATCGGTCCGGATCAAGTTCGAGAATTTCACCCAGGACGAGAGCCTCTTTTCCATCAAGGGTTTCCGCGCCGGAGCGCCCATCGACCTGGACTGCCAGAGGACGAGCTTCAGCCTGCAGGGCAAGGGGCGCAGCGATGAATGCCTGGTGGGCGTTCAGAACCGGGCCGAGGAAATCTCTGTTCTGGTCGAGAAAGGCAAGATCGTCGCCCATATCTATGTCGATGAGAAATCTTTCTTTGGCCACGAGGACATGGAGTCATCATTCTTCGTTGCAACCGGCATCCGGGATTGGGGGCGAGGCAAGTTCGTAGACCCCAAGCGGCAGTTGCGGCTCAATATCACGAGCGACAGCCAGGACGGCACCGAGTCCAAAATCAAGGTCACCTTCTACAAGGACGAGGACCAGAAAGACAAGGTCGACGAAACCGACGTCGTCCTGAAAAACGGGGAGAGCAAGGCATGGGACTACCCGCTTGAGAAAGGCATCCGGTACGTTGACATCGATGTCGCAAAAAGCGGCGGGGTGCAGGTCATCATCGAGCAGCCGGCACC
>JAFGTK010000189.1 GCA_016934135.1 Deltaproteobacteria bacterium
GCGCTGCTCCCTGCTGCTGCCATCATCGGACTGACCTTTATTCTGGGGCGAATTTTCTGTTCGCATATCTGCCCCATGGGAACGACTATCGACATCACAGACCGTCTTGTACGCTCAGAACAGAAGAACGGAACCGGGACATCCCCGGTGTGGACAGCTCGGCTTGGGATAGTCAAATATCTGGTTTTGTGTTTTATCCTGGGAGCTGCCCTGATGGGCATATCCCTTGTTTTTCTTGCCTCGCCGCTTTCTCTGATTACCCGGCTGTACGGCCTGGTGATATTCCCTGTTGCCTCACTGATATCAGACACGGGTCTGAATATCTTAAGGGGCGCGGCCGATCTTGCAGGCATTACGATATTCCCCTATACCTCGATCGATGTCTCCCGCTATGATCTGCAGTGGCTTGTCATAGGCATCTTCATAATCATCTTCAGCTGTGCTGTCTTTTCGCCCAGATTCTGGTGCCGCTACATCTGCCCGGCAGGAGCGCTTCTTGCCCTTTGTTCAAAAAAGCCTCTCCTGCGCAGGACGGTCGATGAGAAGTGTATCAGGTGCGGGGTTTGCCGGAGCCTGTGTCCTATGGAAGCCATCGAGGAAGACCCTTTGAAAACCGGATATAGTCAGTGTATAGCCTGCCGGAGATGTGTGAATGTGTGCCCGGTGGATGCCGTCACATTCAAATATCCGGGAAAAGAACATGACAGTATTGGATACAGGTTTTCCAAGGACAGGAGAAAACTGATTTATGCCGGGATATTCGGGGCCGCCACAGCCCTGGTATCGTTGAGCGGACTGCGACGGCTGAATAATACAGGCGGTCCCGGGCAGATCGTCCCGCCAGGGCTGATACGTCCGCCCGGTGCAGTACCTGAAACCGGCTTTCTTGCAAGATGCATAAGGTGCGGTCAGTGCATGAAGGCATGCCCCACAAATACCCTGCAGCCTATTGGGTTCCTGATGGGTTTAACGGCACTGGCATCTCCGGTTATTACCCCGGTAAGGGGTCCGTGCGAACCTCTGTGCAATGTCTGCGGACAGGTGTGCCCGACCGGAGCAATAAGGGCGCTGCCTGTTTCCGATAAGATCTGGGCCAGGGTGGGCACCGCCAATATCCTCAAGCATAAATGCCTTGCATGGGAATTCGACCGGGAGTGCCTGATCTGTGACGAGGTGTGCCCTTTTAATGCAGTGAGCCTGAAAAGGGTTGAAAATTCAGCCGTGGCTGTTCCCTTTGTGGATGAGAACAAATGCAACGGGTGCGGTTTCTGTGAATACTATTGTCCTGTGATCTCTCAGAAGGCCATTGTCGTTGAACCCATGAACGCCCTTCGCCTGGAAAGCGGTTCTTACAGGGATGCAGCACAGGAACAGGGTTTTTCTTTTGAGATGAAACAGCACTTACAGGACGACAGTCAAGATCAGGACATATCTTTACCAGGGTTTGAGGACTCTCTCCCTCCTGGATTTACGGAATAAGGTTGAAGACATCTGAAATGGGGGCTTTAATATGTTATATTGTTGAGTTATTCTTATTATGCAGTTGGAGATCATGTCAGGGTCAAACGCTTCGGGTCGGGTTATGTATTAAATATAAAAGGAGGAATAATGAAGTATGAGTATGATGTGATGGTGATAGGAATGGGTCCTGCCGGGATGGCTGTGGCGGCCATGGCATCGGAAATGGGGCTCAGGGTATGCGCCGTCGAAAAGCACAGACTCGGCGGGGAATGCATGAATGTTGGCTGCATCCCGAGCAAGGCCCTGCTGGCCACGGCAAAGACAAGGAATGTGTTTTCTTCACTGAAAAAGATGGGGCTCGAAGCAGCAGATCCTCCTGCGGTCGGGAAGCCGTTCAACAAGATAAGAAAAGACCTGAAATTCATCAATGACAAAAAGACTGTGAAGATGTTCGAAAAGGTAGACCTGCATCTTGATGAGGGTGAGGCCTGTTTTATCGACGATCACTCTGTCTCGGTGGGCGAAAGGACGTTGAGTGCAGAGAAGATATTTATCTGCACAGGCTCGAAGCCTGCTGTTCCACCAGTAGAAGGCATTAAAGGCATCGATATCCTTACCAATGAAAATGTGTTCAGCCTCGAGGAGGTCCCGGAGAGCATGATCATACTGGGGGGAGGGGCCATAGGATGCGAGCTTGCCCAGGCTTTTTCCAGGCTCGGGTGTAATACCTCGATCGTGCACATGGACCCGATGCTGATCCCGGCAGGCGGCGGGGACAAGGAGAGCTCCGATCTTCTTGAAAAGGTGTTCAATGGGGAAGGCATATCAGTATATAACGCCAGGCAGATAAAAAAAGTCGAGAAACATAATGGCGTGGTCGCCCTGCATACGGACAGGGAAGAGACACTCCTGGGTAAGAGGCTCATGGTAGCTGCAGGCAGAAGGATCGATGTATCCGGCCTGAAGCCCGAAAATGCCGGTGTGGTCTTTACGAAAAAGGGCATAACCGTAAACAGATACCTGCAGACCAGTCGGGACCACATATATGCTGCCGGAGACTGCAACGGCTATGCACTGTTTTCCCATGCCGCCATGCATCAGGGCATGATTGCCCTGATCAATGCCATTGCTCCGGGGGCTCTCAGAAGGGATTTCCGCAAATATGTCATCCCCTGGACTGTCTTTACAGAGCCCGAGATTTCCCATGTGGGTAAAATGGAGTCTCAGCTGAAGAAGAAAGGCATTGCCTATGAAGTGATCCATGCACGGTATGATGATTATGGTGCAGCCATAGCAGAAGGCGTGGATACCGGGTTTGTAAAGGCCTTTATCAGCAGGACAGGCAAGATCCTGGGTGTTCGGATTGCAGGGGAGGGCTCAGGCGGGATGATCAATGAATGGGGGCTTGCCATACAGAAAGGATTGAGAATAACAGATATCCTGTTTCTCCAGCACTCGTTTCCCACGATGGCATTCCTCAACAAGCGCATTGCCGAGACATGGGCCATGAACCGGATGAAATCACCTGTTCTCAAAGGTCTTATCCGGCGAATGTTCTGATAAAGGTCATGCCGGCCGAACAGAAAACCTGTTGCCTGATAATGAATTTTCTTGCACTATAATGAATTATAATAAAGAAAGGTTGCCATGCATTATCCATCATTGAGGTCACGGAAAATACTTACAGTCGTTATCATGATTCTTCTTGTCAGTCTTTGGGCCTGTTCTGCCAAAAGGGGATACCATATACCTGCACCGGCATTGATCCCGGGAACAACTGCTGCCATGAATACGCCTGGTTTCTGGATCGGTCTGCTCGAAAATCCTGACGAGATTATCATTCCAAAAGAGGACATTGCGGCATTCAACGAGACAATCCGCAAAGCTACCGGCAAGATCAAGGATATAACGCAATATCCGTCTTCGTATCAGGGAAAGTGGCTGGCTGAGTCCTTTTCATCCGCAATTGGCTCCATTAAGAAAAGAGACAGCTTCACAATTGATGGTGAAAAGCCCGGGCCCGACTTTTTTGAGACGCTCGAGGCAAACATGGACATCCCCGGCATACCCTCTCTTGTGAACGTTCGGTTCGGTTTTGTCGTGGCATATACCCACCAGAGGGTTCTTCCGACAAGCTCAGGGCTGTATTCGAGGAAGATTGACCACGCCTTTGACCGTCTGCAGAACTCCGCCCTGGACATCGGCACGCCGGTAGCCATCCTGTACGGGACCAGAGACAGAAAGTGGCTGTATGTGGATGCACCTCTCTGTGCAGGATGGGTCCTGGCAAAAGATGTCGGGATATGCTCGATGGAGCAGATCGTTCATTATACCTCGGCAGAGCCCTTTGCAGTAACGCTGAGCGCAAAGACAGACATCTTTTACGATGAAGAGCTTACCAGGCACCATGCATATGTGAGGATGGGTTCCAGGTTTGTGTTTCAGCCGCAGGAAAGAAAAGGGGTTGTCGAGATACTTCTGCCGACCCGGTCTGCAGACGGCATGTGCATGTTCATCAGCGGCTTTGTCCAGGAAGGGGATGTTCATCCAGGGTATCTTCCCTATACTCCGCGTTCGATAATAACCCAGGCATTCAGGCTTCTGAATTCCCCGTATGGATGGGGAGGCATGTTCGGAGAACAGGACTGTTCGCGTTTTATTCAGGAGATCTTTGCGACCGCAGGCATATCCTTTCCGAGGAATTCCACCCAGCAGGCAAAGGTGGGCAGGCTTGCAGCATTCTTTGATGCGAGCGTACCCGAGCAGGAACGGATCCGGCAGATATTCGCTCAGGCCCGGGGCGGTATAAGCATCATGCAGCTCAACGGCCACATCATGCTTTACCTCGGGTCCTATAACGGGGAGCTCTATGCGATCCATGATCTGTGGGGATATGCCGAGCCGGGCAAGAAAGCAGAGAACTTGAGGGTCGTAAACCGTGTCGCTGTTACAGATCTGTCCCTGGGCCGCAGCGGATCATCCGGGACACTGCTGAATCGTATGATTACAGTGCGTGTCATCGCTGCCGACTGAGAGTGGCAGCATCGCATAATATTTACCGCTTTCCTGTTGAAACACTGTCATGATATAATTAAATTCTATTGTGCATCCGGTAATGAATTGTCATTATAGGTTGCGGATGTTTGCTGTGCACTTTATTGCAAAGGAGACTAGTGTCCGTGGATAATCAGATAAACAGATTCAGCGCCATGATACTCAGATATCGCTGGCCAGTGCTTGTCCTGTTTTCGATCATAACGATCATGCTTGCCTATGGTGCGACAAAACTCAAGATAAACAACGACCATGCCACCTGGCTTCCCAAGCATGACGAGGTAGCCAAGCTGCTGCTTCAGGTGGATGAGGAATTTTCCTCGAACGTCATGGTGTTCACGGTCATCGATTTCTCGGACAAAGGGGTGTTTCATCCTGATTCGCTTGCCCTGGTGGAGCGTATCACTGCCGAGCTTGAGGGCATGGAGGAACTCTTCAATGTAACCAGCATTACCAATATCATCGATATCAGAAAGACAGATGACGGGATCGAGGTAGGGGAACTCATGTCCGGGATTCCCATGACCCCTGAAGGCCTTGAAGAGTTCAAGAACTATGTTCTGTCAAAGGAGATGTACGTCAATTCGATTGTGTCTGCCGACTGCACCTACAGCGCTCTCATGACGAATATCGAGAGCAGCTACGATGAAGTTGCCATAGCCCAGAAGATTTTCGACAAGGTAGATGAAATTGCAGGCGACCGTCCTCACTACTTCGGCGGCGATCCTGCGGTTCATTATTATATGAATGAATATATGAACCGGGATATGCAGCTTCTGGTTCCCGTAATGCTCGTGGTGATGCTCTTTGTCCTTGCATTCGGCCTCAGGCGTGTTACCGGGGTGGTATTCCCGCTGACCCTTGTCGGCCTTTCCATTGTCTGGACCTTCGGGCTGATGTCCATGTTTCTGCTTCCAATCAATATTTTAAGCCCTGCTGTTGCAGTGCTGCTCATCGCTATCGGTTCCGACTATGCCGTGCATATCTACAATCACTATCTCAAGCGCGGGGATGTCCTCAAGTCCACCTCCGAGATAGCCGTACCGGTAGTGATGAGTGCCCTGACCACGATTGCAGGTCTGCTTGCATTTGCAACAACCAAGATCGAGGTGCTCCAGAACTTCGGGATAGAGCTGGCCTTCGGCCTAGGTTCGGCATGTGTCCTGTCCATCATACTGCTTGCAATAGGCCTGTATATCCTCCGGGTAAAGGCCTCTCCGAGCAGCACAGACAGCACTGACGACGATCATGTCTTTTCCCGGATCATGGTCCATACAGCCTCGTTTGTCCATGGTCATGCCCGTGCGATTCTTGCTGTGGCGGCTGTGGGCCTTGTGATCATGGGATACGGAATAACAAAGATCCGGACGAATGTCGATTTTATCGGGCAGCTTCCCAAAAACAGCCCGCCCCGGCAGGGCTGCAATATACTTATGGACTACTTCAACGGCATGTACCCGTTCAATCTATATGTTCGGGGAGACATCGAACATCCCGCTGTGATGAATTCCATGAACTATCTGGAAAACTACATGCGGTCAGAAGAGATCGTAAAAGGCTATACCTCGGTCAATTCCCTCATTGCCGAGGAAAACTGGCTCTTGAACGGCGTGTATGCAGTGCCCGAGACAAGGCAGGGGATCGCCAATCTGTGGTTCATGCTCGAAGGCCAGGAGATCCTCAAGACCTTTGTTACCACCGGGCGCGATAAAGCACTGGTAAACTCAGTGGTAAAGGAGTCTGCAACCGGAAAGATGCGCTACCTTGCCGGCCGTCTCGAGTCATTCATGGAGAACAATGTTTCGAATGAGATCGTTTCCATAGATCCCGGCAAACTCACGCAGCAGGGCCGCCTCGCCCTTGATGCGGCAAGGCTGGAGCGTGCATCGTCACAGCTGAGCTGGCTGTCCGGGTTTTATGACAGGCCCAATACCGTTGACAGGGCCGTGTTTATGGATCGATTGTCGCAGGGAGTCTCAACCCTTTCTCAGCACCTGGATTTTGACCCGGTATGGGGTGAGGCCAGAAGATATCTTGAAGAAGAGACTGTAGAGGTCCTGCCCGGTGCCCTCATTGAAGAGATAATGGCCTCTGTACGGGAAAGCCGCGATATGACGGATGTTCAGCATAACCGGCCTTTGCTGGAGCAGATGATCGTGCAAACAGGCGCCATGGAAAGTGAAGACGCCCGCGTAACAGCAGACGGCCTGATTAAACGGATAGATTCCTCTCTCAGGCTTCAAAAGGCCGCTGCCCTTAAGGCTGCCTTCAGTGATCTGTTCTCGCCTGTTCTTGCCACGGACAAGGATTTTGCGAAACGTTCCGATGGAGTTCTCTGGGAATATCTTTCCGAAAAACCGACATTTTTTTACCGGCAGGTGAGTTCGATTGACGGGATCGAAAAAGCCGTAGCAGAGGCGATGACTGTAGAGATCGATCAGGCAGGCATGCCCGAGACCATACGGGTTGTGCACAGGCTGCTCATTTCAAGCCAGCTTCAGAGTCTGGTGCTCGCTTCCATTATTGTCCTGATCCTGGTATCCCTTACCCAGCGGTCTTTCAGGCGCGGTACTATTTCCCTGCTGTCGGTCCTTGTTCCTCTGGAATTCATCCTCGGGTTCATGGGACTCAACGATATCCCTCTGGATCTGGGGACCGTGCTCTGCGGTGCACTGATCATCGGGCTGGGTATCGACGGCTCCATCCATTTTCTTCATTACTATCACCAGGTACAAAAGCAGGGCAATGAAGGGGAAAGGGCCTTACAGCTGACCATGAGCCATGTAGGCAGGGCCGTTATCACTGCCAATGCAACGACATTCTGCGGTTTTGTGGTGCTCCTGTTCTCGCAGACAACAGCGGTAAAGAATTTCTCCCTGGTAAACGCCCTGGCTATTCTGCTCGTGACTATTTCGATTGTTACGTTTCTGCCTGCGCTGATAACCGTATTCCACCTGGGCAGGGAAAGGGAAAAAGACCTTGCCGAGGCCGATATGAGCCATGTTGCAAAGAAGGTCCTTGAGATGGAACCGGCATATGTGGAGTCCGTCATTATGAAAAGGAAGAATGTCAGGGTTGGCGGCAAGGCCGTGAGCAGCAGAACAAAGGACTTTGCCGGCAAGGAAATCGCTCAGTAGGCTGTATGCGCTGTTTTAATGTTAATATGAGGTAGGATTTTATTGAAACGGTTTGTATTCATCCTTATTGCAATCGCGTGTCTGTACTTTGCCGTCAATTCCGTGCGTCTAGTCCTTCGGATATATAAGGGAAGGGAGCTTGCGGAAACGAGCACAGCCTTCGAGGTGAAAAACCCGCTTGCCGTCAAAAGGGTGCTGATTATCGGGGACAGCACCGGCGTCGGTACGGGTGCGGATGATCCTGCAGATACTATTGCAGGCCTTATCGCCCGGGAATTCCCGTCTGTGGAGATCATCAATAAAAGCATGGACGGTGCAAAGGCATCAAATATACCCATGCAGCTCGATTCTCTGGAGGATGCGGGTTTTGACCTTGTTCTGCTGCAGGTCGGCGGCAACGATATCCTTAAGTTTACCGACCCTGACATGCTCAAGAACTCGGTGGCCGAGATCATGCGACTTGCAAGCAAGTTTGCACCTGAGATCATATTTATGAGCACCGGCAATGTAGGGTCTGCGCCTGCCTTTTTCCCTCCGCTGAACTGGATCTATACTGAAAGGACGCGCACGGTGAGGTCTGTCTTTATGCTGATATCCCGTGAAAAGGGCATTGAATATGTCGATCTCTTTCGAGAGAAAAGTGAAGACCCGTTCCTGACCGATCCGGAGCAATACTTTGCCGCAGACCTGCTTCACCCGGGAAGCCGGGGATATGCCCTGTGGTATGAAGAACTCAGAAACCAGTCATCCCTGGTGGAGATCCTTTCTTCACATCAGACCCTGCAGGAGAACCAATAAGAAGATTACCCGCAGAAAAGCTGTGGGGATACATTTGATAGAGCGTAAATGCATTATCAGGACAACGCTTTCACAAAGTCGGTTCTGATCTGTTGACTACTGCGTTTACGGATTTATTATATATCTCATGGATACCAGTCCACAATTATCTTGAAGACATCTCTGGCAAGGAGCAGTTCCTATGGACTTCACCCTGAGAAAGATAAATGTTAAAGACCCGAAAAAGATAACTGAACAATTGCATGATCTTTTTTTTACACAGCCGCTGGCAGTTCTTTCCACAACAGGAAACGGCCAGCCATACTGCAGCCTTATCGCTTTTGCAGTAACCTACGACCTGGAGAATCTGATTTTTGCAACAACACGCTCCACACGGAAATATACTAACATCAAGAGCAATCCCAGGGTATCCCTGCTTATAGACAACCGCAGCAACGAAGTGTCTGATTTTCATAACGCTATGGCAGTGACCGCAACCGGTGAGGTTACAGAGATCTCGGAGCAGGAAGAGACCGATTGTCTCCGGATATATCTGAAGAAACATCCACATCTTGAAGAATTTGTAATGTCTCCCACCAGTGCACTTATGAGGGTGGAGGTGACAAAGTACTATGTTGTGAGGCGATTTCAGAACGTCATGGTGCTTCATATACGATAATGGGCCTTCTTATCAGGTTAGACAGCATCGCTGAGCACGACCCGGACCTTGTGGGCGGAAAGGCTTATGCTCTTGGAACCATGCTTGCCCGCGGCCATAGGGTTCCTATGGGACTGTGTGTAACCACGCAGGCATATGATACCTATGTAAGGTCTGCAGGTCTTTTCGAGCGCATATCCATGGAACTCAACCGCAAGGACTTTTCCGAGATGAGATGGGAAGAGATGTGGGATGTGTCGCTGAGGATCCGCAATATGTTCCTCAACACGCCCATGCCGGTCTATCTGGTGGAACAGCTCAAAGGCCCTCTTGAAGAAACCTTCGGCAGCCGTCCGGTGGCTGTGAGGTCTTCCGCTCCAGGCGAGGACTCGGCCAAGGTGACCTTTGCCGGGATACACGAAACCTACATGAATGTAAGCGGCGTCTATTCCATACTCGAACACATACGGCTCGTATGGGCATCGCTGTGGGCAGACGGTGCGCTGTTATACCGTCAGGAGATGGGGCTCGATGCAGAGACAAGCTCTATGGCGGTGCTTATCCAGGAGCTCATAAACGGTGAGACCTCCGGGGTGGTATTCGGCATGAATCCCAATGATGAAGCACAAGTGGTCATAGAGACGGTCTACGGCCTTAACCAGGGCCTTGTTGACGGAACAGTTGAGCCCGATCAATGGATTCTCGACCGTGCAAGCGGAAAGATACTCTCGCACAAGACAGTAAAAAGAGAACATATGGTTGTTCCATCATCAGCCGGTACCCAGATTCAGGATTTGTCTGCACAGAAACAGAATACCCCGCCCCTGGATGATGATGGGGTGAGGCAGGTGTATGATCTTGTCATGCAGGCACAGGAGGTCTTCGGCTGCCCCCAGGATGTGGAGTGGACATTCCTTCAGGGCAATCTCTTCCTTCTTCAATCCCGGGCCGTCACCACTCTGCATCAGGCGAGAAGCCCGGATAACCGCTCCTGGTATCTTACCCTGAGACGGAGCTTCGGCAATCTCAAAAACCTGAAAGAAAAGATCGAAGGTGAACTTGTTCCCGAGATGAGAGAGGTGGCAGAGGTCCTTTCGAGAAAGGACTGTACGAATATAGCCGATGATGAACTGGGTGACGAACTGCTGAAGAGATCAGCGATTTACCGGTCGTGGGAGAAACGCTACTGGCGGTATTTCATCCCCTTTGCTCACGGAATGCGCCTGTTCGGGCAGGTATATAACGACACTGTACGGCCTTTGGATCCGTTCGAGTTCATGGATCTTCTCGTCACATCGGATCTGCTCAGTATCAATCGAAACAACATGCTCGAACGCATAGCAGCCCTGGTGAGAAAGGAGAGCAGGCTTCAAAGCGCCCTGAAGAATGGGGAAGATACATCGTGGTCAGTCGAATTCAACGGCCTGATAGATGAATTTATCGAGACCTTCGGAGACCTTTCGTGCGGTGCTGCCGAGTGTTCATATGACAGGGATTCCATAAAGCATGTTGTACGGGAAATGGCGATCCGGCCAACTGCAAAGGTGTTCGGGAATCATTATGATGTTGAGAAGCTCACAGAGGATTTCCTGTCGCTGTTCCCCGGAGAAAAGAGCGGTTTTGCAGCCGGGATACTGGACATTGCCCGTGCAAGCTACCGTCTCAGAGATGATGACAATATCTATCTGGGCAGGATACGCAGGCAGATGATCATTGCGCAGGAAGAGGCGAAAAGACGCCTGGAAAAGCGGGGAATGACAATCAAGGGGCTTCTTTCGGACCAGGATCTTGCACGTGCGCTGAAAGACCCCGGGTTTGTGCTGCATCCGAAAGAAGGTCCGGAAGAGCCCGCAGGTATCAGGCATATCAGGCTGAAGGCGCGCCAGCTTACCGGCCAGCCTGCGAGCAGGGGTATCGTATCAGGTATCGCCCGGGTTATCATGACAGATGATGATCTGCTCCGGTTCAAGGCAGGCGAGGTTCTGGTCTGCGATGCCCTGGACCCGAACATGACCTTTATCGTGCCCCTTGCGATCGGCATTGTGGAAAGAAGGGGCGGCATGCTTGTCCACGGGGCGATCATTGCCAGGGAATATGGTCTGCCGTGCGTTACCGGCGTCCCCGATGCCACGGAGCTTATTCAGACCGGGAACCAGATCACGGTGGATGGGTATCTCGGGATTGTTATCATTGCATAATCTTTTAAAATAGGAGTGAGGAGGCATATTCATGGGCACAAA
>JAFGTK010000190.1 GCA_016934135.1 Deltaproteobacteria bacterium
GTCCGCATAGATGGTTCTCGGGCAGAAACATGCAGCGATCGTTGCTGCCTTCCTCCCCAATCTCCTGAGTTCTTCAGAGGTGATGCACTGCTCATCCACAAGACTCACCTGGTCTTTAATCTTGTGGTATTGCGCTGTCTTATGCGTTTCATCGCCAAGACAGACAGTGTAGCCGACCTTTTTTTCTCTTTTCATAATCCCTGCTCATAAGGTGCGATTTTATGCAATGATACCCGTAATCAACACAAAGTAATGTCCCTTATCATCTATGTTCTCGGATTTTCCTGATGAATTCTTTACGTGATTTTTATTCAAGCCGGCCGTAGAGGTAGGTGAGGCTAACAGCATCGAGGATATCGTCATATGATGCTGTTTCAGGCGCACCCGGTTTTTCGAACTGATTGTTGTCGGCAGTCGTTACAGTGCCGTTGTTGTTGTCGTCATTGGGTGCATCTGCTCGAATATTTTTCCCTGGGGAAATGACGACGAATGCAGCCTGGATATTCCCGCTGTCACAGGTCACGGCAGGGGAGTGTGTGCCGGTTATCAGCTCGCTTAGTGCCGTCTTGAACTCTTCTGTGGTGGCTGTTCCCGTGAGATAGGGATCAACCGCGTAAAAGAGCGTACTGAGATATGCATCGCTGCCGCTGATGCCCAGGGTCGCATATGGGAGATATCCTCTATATGTACCGGAATTCTCCGAACCGTCAGTGCTGCTGCTTGCACAGGGAAGTCTTCCTGTTGCCAGGGCATATCCGGTTATGGCTGTTTTGGCCTCTCTTACCATTAAGCGGGATTCCTTGAGTTTGCTCTGTTTTACGAGCATGGGCAGAATCTCTGCTCCCATACCCACGAGGATCCCGACAATCACGAGTACGAATGCCAGCTCGATCAGGGTAAACCCCTTTTTGTGGTTGAAGAACTTTTCTGCAGGCATGTGCCGCCAGGAACAGAACATTTTCATGCTATCCTCCGCCAAGCTGGGAAATAAGGTCATATACCGGCCCGATCAATGATATGACGATGAATACGAACAGACCGCCCGAAAGTGCCATAACAATGGGTTCTATCATCTTGCCCATAACGTCGACGAACTTGGTGGTCCTTTCCTGATAGGTGTCTGCAAGAAAGGTGAACCGTTCATCAAGGGTCCCCGTGCTTTCTCCCACGCTGACCATCCGAATCGTTATGGCATCAAAGAACTCTGCCTGAGAAAATGCTGTAAAAAGCGAATCACCGCTTGATGTGGATCGCTTCAGCCGCTCTACAATCGATTTTATTGCCGGATTCCTGAAGGTCGTGCCCAGTACTTCGAAACATTTCGTCAGTGTGACCCCGGAGCGCAGCATCAGCGACATGTTGGAAAAAAAGAGTGTGAGGTTTGAATATTTCAGAAGGTCTCCGGCAATGGGTATCCTGAAATACATGCGGGCAAGCAGAAGATGGGTGCGTTCGTTCTTTCTGAGCATATATATGGCTGCAGCAAACAGGACAATGATTACAGGGAACAGGTACCACTGCTGTTTGCACATCTCCACGAAGCTCACAAGATTTCTCGTTATATCGGGCAGTACGACATCCATTTCATTGAATGTCTCGACCAGGCGAGGCAGTACGAAAAAGAGCCAGAATATCATTACCGCGCTCATCGCACTTATGACAAAGGCCGGATATATGAGTGCCCGCTTGGTCTGGGATACGATGTCGTCCAGTTTTTTGAGGTGCTCGGCAGTATTCTTCAGTGCCTCCTGTATTGTACCTGTCTCTTCCCCGATATTGCAGAAAAAGACGAGCATCTGCGGGAAGACCTCGGGCTCGCGGGCAAAGGCCTGTGAGAGGGATTCTCCTCCCGCAATATCGGCGATCACCTTTTCCAGAGCCCTTTTCATCCGCTTGTTCCTGATGGTATCCTTGATGCTTTCGATGGATTCAAGCAGGGGAAGGCCGCTGCCTACCATGGATGACAGGGACTCGCAGAATTCCACGATATCCAGACGGACGATCTTGGGCAGGAAGATCTTTTCAAGTTCATCCATGATAAAGATATTCTGCTGTTTGTATCTGAGCAGGATCAGGTCTTCAGAAGAAAGTGCATCCATCAGTGCCTGGATATCATTGAACTGGCCTTTGCCCTTTATGACGGCCCCTTCAGGGCTTACTGCCTGGTAGGAAAACATCATTATCTCAGCACCCTTCTGGCCTCTTCAAAGCTTGTACGTCCGGAGACGATCTTGCGTATTGCATCGCCCGAGAGTGTATACATCCCTTCCTCTATCGCCTTTTCCTTGATTTCGAACGGGTGGGCCCCGGTTGATATGAGTTTTTCTATCTCTTTTGTAACAACAAGGATCTCCGCCACCATGATTCTTCCCAGGAACCCTGTACGCAGACACTGCGGACACCCTTTGGGGGAATATATCAATGTCCCTGGAGCAATGCCGAAGAGACGGTGCTCTTCATCGCCTGATGCATATTCTTCCTTGCAGTAAGGGCACAGCGCCCGAACCAGTCTCTGGGCAATTACGCACAAAAGGGATGATGAGATCATGTAGTCGCGCATGCCGAGATCTTTGAGTCTGGGTATGGCACCGACTGCATCGTTTGCATGCACGGTCGATAGAACGAGATGACCGGTCTGTGCGGCCCGAAGCCCCATGGTCGCGGTATCTGCATCGCGTATCTCTCCGATGAGGATGACATCGGGGTCCTGCCTGAGGAATGCCCGCACTGCAGAGGAGAATATATAACCGGCCTTTTCATTGACCTGTGTCTGCCGGATGAGCGGAAACTGGTATTCGACCGGGTCTTCCACTGTAACAATATTCTTTTCTATGGAATTGATCTCCCTCAGCGAGGCATACAGCGTGGTGGTCTTGCCCGAGCCTGTGGGCCCGGAGACCAGGATCATGCCGAAAGGCTTGCTCAGGGTATCCTTGACCTTGGTGATGTCGTCTTCGGCAAGGCCCAGGTTTTTCAGGCTGTATAGCTCCTCTGAGCTGGACAGGATGCGCATGACCATGTTTTCGCCATGGGAGACGCGCAGTGTCGATACCCTCATATCGTATTTCTCGTTCAGGAAATCAAAACTCAACCGGCCGTCCTGCGGCTTTCTCTGTTCTGATATGTCCATGTCGGATTTGACCTTGAGCGTTGATATGATGCGGGGGTGAAGCTCTATGGGGAATGTATAGAACGGGTAGAGGATGCCGTCGATGCGGTAATGAATCTGGGTTGTCCTGTTGGTCGGGGTGATATGGATATCGGTTGCGCGTGAGTTTATGGCGGACATCAGAAAAAGCCTGCACAGCCTTTCCGTATCCACATCTTGAGGGTTGCGCTTGGAGTGTTCCAGATTATCCCTGATCTCATCCTCCAGCGGATGCTCCAGAAGGTAATAATCTTTTTCGATATGGGTATTTATCTGAGACGCGGATGCGATAACACAGGAGATCTTCTTCTTCGATATACGTGAAGCAAGATCAATCATCTTAGAATTGTCAGGCTCGTTGACTGCAATGGTCAGCGAGCCGTCGTCAACTGCCACAGGCAGCAGGGAGTTGTCCTTGGCGAACTGCAGGGGAAGAGACTTCAGGGCCTCTTTCGGCGGCGTGTAGTTCCTCAGTTCAAAAAACTCTACATGAGACTGTTTTGCTATGGCCTGAGCAAGCTCGGTCTGGGTAACCATGCCGAGCCTTAGCAGCACGTCTCCCACACGTTCTCTTGTGGCCTGCTGCTCCTTAAGGGCAAGGCCGATCTCCTGATCTGTAATGATGCCTTCGTCCTTGAGTAGATCGCCGATACGCTTCTTTTCCATACACCTTATCCATCTGATGCGAGATTATTCATTGCATCGACGCTGCGGGCAAAGAACTTTAAACATATCAAAGGCAAAAAGCGACTTTAATGGCTGCGGGGTAGTGGGATATTACTGGCGGAACATGATATCGGGAGCGGCCGGCAGTCTCAACAGGACAGTCAGTCACTCCCGATAAGAGAGAGGTCTTTTCTCTGCTGACGGATTACATGCGCCACCACAACTGTTTGGCAGCAGTGTTTGTGTATGCCTGGTTTGCCCTTATGGATCCTGTATTATAGACACCGTCATCATATTTCCTGTCAATCATCTCGGCCGCGTCATAAGCAATATTCGTGAATGTGGCCCAGTTATCATTTAGGGTATAATGATTTGCCCACAGGATTGTTATGGTCCCGCCGAATGCATTGCTGGGCAGATCGCTTGTGCCGTTGTAGCTCCCGTTTATGATCCCTGATAGCACCAGATCTTCAAAAAGCCAGTATTGTTCATTGCCGTTTATCTGTCCATTGGGTGCAGCTGTGTTTTCATGGGTATCTCCGGTTGGTGCATTTGTTATGTTTTCATCTCCCGGATACATCCCGTAACGGTCATAAAAGGTATAGAACGCAGCAGAGATGGATTCTTTCTGATTGACGACTTTCTTTACCTTTGCATTCTGAATGAGCGCCTCTCCCTTGAGGACACCGGTGATCAGCAGCCCGACAATAACCAGGACGAGAGCCAGCTCGACCAGGGTGAACCCCTGTCTGTTCCTGAGTCGTAGTTTTTCCATCATACCTCTCCTTGTGGTGCAGTTTGTATAATAGCTTATTCGGAAAATAATTTTTGAACTTTAAAAATATTGAGGATCTATAGTTGCGGCACCGGATTTTCAGCAGGGAAACCCATGTTCGATACAGTATAAGCAGGGAAAAGGAGCAGATGCAGAGGGTATTTAGGCAGGTATTACCTGTTCATGTCTGTCCTCATCGATCCCAGGGCAACGAGGCTGGTTCCTTGAAGTGTCGAGATGTCGACCGGGACAGTGGCCATATCCCATGATGTGTACTCGATCTTTTTCTCCTCAAGGTCGATAAGCGGGCCGAAAGCCTTTCCTGCAAAGAGCATCTCTTCAGAGATCTGTTCACCGCTGAGTGCGTTGAGCATCGTAAGATGCGATCTCCCTGTATCAATGCCTTCACAGTCCTGGTCCCTGTTCCAGGTTGTGATGTACAGCCGTGAGTCCATCACTGCTGCATTTGAATAAGCACCGCCGCTCAGCGTGTATGACCAGACTGGTCCTTCAGTGGTCATACAGGTCGCACGGTCATGGGTAAAGGCAATGATGTAGAGGGTTTTCATCTGGTCAAAGGTATGTATGCCGAGTATCGGACCCGGCGCATTGGTGGTCATGATGTCGGTAAGATAGAGATCCTGATTGAAGACATGGATCAGGCCTGTTTTGGTGCCTGCAAGAAGGATTCCACGGCACGGATCATACATAAGGGATGTTATATCCTCACCAGTGGTGTTTCCCGCGAAGAACTGCCCCGATTGCAGAGACAGCGATGTGATGGTGTCATGCCAAGCAATATATGCACTGGAGCGCGATACTACAAAGAGATCACCGGGATGTCTCCAGGCAATAGCAGGCTGTTCGGTCAGTGCATGGATGTATCCGTACTGATCCGGCCCGGCAACGAGAACCCCTTCCTGCCATGCAATCTCTCCCCCGATACCCTGTACCATCCAGATAAGATTACCTGTCGATGAATCGATAGACAGCAGGCAATCCTTTTTTGTTGTACAAAAAAGACGGTTGTCTTTTGAATAGTGGGAGGTTGCCGGACCGCTTATGCAGTCACTTGGGAGCGCGGTCAGGTAAAGAGGGTCATAAGGGCCTGCCTGATAATAGACTGCAGAGGTCGTTATCAGCCACCCTGGGTCAAAGGCACCGCCTGTGTTGGTAAGGAAACGCAGAAGATTTTGTGAGAGTATCCTCATCTGGCAGATATAATCAGGGGCAATCACAAAAGATTGTACACTCGGCAGGTATCCTCCTTTGCCTTTTTGTGCCACATCCTTTAAAAACGCACTGTCAGGCCCTGCCGTGTGTATTGTGATCTTAAGTGATGAGGCATAAGCAGCGACATCGTCAAGACAGTGCGATCCAGGGCCTTCCACATACGTGTCCAGGGCATTGCCGTCGTTATCGAAGTCCTTGAGCCATGAAGCGAGGTTCCCGTCATCTATGGCGATACCGCTTGTTGCAACGATGACATGTCTTGCAGTTACACACTCATCAGGGAAATCATCCAGGAGATCCATCATGGCTTCGGACAGAGGCGCTGTTGCCGAATCGGGCCGTATGCTTTCAAGTGCATTCATAAGGGAAGCGTTATCATGGGTAAACGGCTGTATAATACCGCGTGATGTAGTGGCGATGGCGATCTCGCACAGGTCCAGATCTTTCAAAAGATCGCCGAGGTATGATTGCATGAATGTCCAGCAGGGGATGCTCCCTCCAAAGGCAAAGGTGTCCGGGGCACGATAATGCATATCACCGTAGTCTCCTCGAAAATAGGTGCCCTCAGGTAAGGACAGCGATGTTTGGACATCGTCGCGGTACGCTGCCTCAATGATCTCCCCGTGAGTTTGTTCGAGATAGATCGTTTCATTGTCATAGGTCTTTCCGCAGGAGCTGTTCATGCTGAGGCAGTCATCGACAAGGACTATTATATGCGGTCTGCTAACAGAAAGAACAGGATCATGCTCTGCCACGAAGGGCTGTTCCCGCAGGCATACGCGCCAGGAATATGAGCAGGTATTGCCCCAGGTCTTTTCCAGTACCTCGGTAGAGAACAATGCATGTTCCCATCCCTGGGGGGCATCGAGGATCATTCTTTTTGTAACCGGGGCACGTTCTTTTGATTCAGGTGCATGTGAGCGTTTCAGGAGCGTGTAAAAGACCGTGCTGGATTTGATGTCATACTTGATAATGGTCAGCGCAAACATCGCTGCTGCCTGGATAATCAGGATAAGTACCAGGGAATGGACAAGGACCCATCCGGCACTATCTGAAGGCATATAGATAGGAGATCTCTTTGGATATTCCATTGTAACCTGCCTGAATAGATATTCTGACGGCATTACCGTCTTTTGTTGTATCGAAGACCTGTATCGCCTCGGCGATCAGCTGGTTGTTCCGGTAGAGTCCATCTGATTTGAGTTCATAATGGATCGCAGGGACAACCCTTTGGCCGACAGTAACCGCGGCCTTCCCGGTAAGCGGTATCAGTGTGTTGCCGCGTGAGTATGTGTGCGATATGACAAACCCTCCGCTGTCTGAAATGATGCCGATATCGGCCCAGTAATCGGGTGATGTGCTGTTATCGATATCAATGGTATCAAGGACAATGCTGTAATCGTTTGCGGCACGAACCACGGAAAATAGCGGTGGAGGCAGGGTTTTAGGCAGTCTCAGCCCGTTGTGCGATGAGGTAATCGCTGTACCGGCGATGAACAGCTGATCATGCCCCGGGATTATCCTGAGATCCTGGGGCAGAAGGTATCCGCATTGCATCAGATCCGTATCCAGCAGCACAACAGCGTTTCTCAGGGACTGCATGCAGTACCAGCTGTCTCTTGCTTCACGATAAGTCTTTGCCCCGAGCGTGTTCATGGATAAAAGTGCAAGTACGAGAATCGAGGCGATGGTCATGGACAGCAGTAACTCTACAAGGCTCAAGCCTTTGTTCATGTGAAAACCTCCTGTAAAGAACATTACATTAAAAGATTCGTGGAAAGGCGTGCACGGTTGTATCTTAGGAAATAATAATCATATTTCAGGCCGGGTCAAGATCAATATATGCGTTTGCGATTCATCTATCCGTTTTTGCGGATCATCCGGCACCCTGGAATCCCCGGGGTATGATTCCCTGAATAATATTGCATAATGGAATCAGTGGCGTTGTCCGGGGTCCATATCACTTCAATCATCCCCTGTTTTAAAATGGGCATGGACAATGGCATGATTCCTTGGTAATAACCCTGGAAATATTAGCATATATGCGAGAGGCACGTATGGGAAACAAGGGGAATGCCGTAATAGTGATAATCCTGATAGTTGTAATCGGGTTCCTGTTATTTCTGAGCGTCCCCTTAGGCGGAAGGATCGGCCTGCTCAGAGAGGCCACCATATCGTTTATATTCAGGAAACCTCCAAAGTTCATCTCCCTGGAAGTGATTGTTGATGATCAGGCAAAAACCATAAAGGCCGGCGAAACATTAAAGATAAAAGGCAGCGAAACCATCATCATCTCCAAGGTCAAAGCCAATACGTTTTTTGATTCCTACCTTACTGCAGACATTGTCGGCTTCGGCAAGGCGAATGACCTCCATGAACCCATAGACACTGCAGAGATAAGAAAACAGCTTGTCAGCGCAGGTATAAATTCGATGCCTATCGATATCAACTACATTGATTACAACATCGCTAAAATACCGCTTGAAATGGAATTGAACCGCAAAGATTTCCTGACGAGAATCAAGGAAGCAAAGGATTTGGACAACAAGATCGCAATCCTGAAAAATGCTCATTCAGCGTTTCCCGAGGATCAGGATTTCCTGAATATGCTGGATGATCTTCTGACACAAAAAGGAGATTATGAAACCCTTGCAGGTATCTACAGTGCGGTTGTCGAATCCAACCCGCAGGACATGGAATCTCATGCAAGGCTTGCCCGGTACTATATCAAGCTCGGACTGCTCAAAGAAGCCATGGAGATAAGCAAGAAGGTGGTAGATGCAGGGAAAGCCTCATCAAATACCTACAGGCGGATGGCATATATCGCAGGACAGCTGGGAGATTTTGACAATCGTGTCGAGTACCTGAACAAAGCCATTGATCTGGACAAAGGCAATGAATCAATCATACTCGACCTGGCAAAAACCTATGAACAGGCCGGGAAAAAGGACAAGGCATTAGAGATCTACAAATCAGCCGCGGCGACGGCCCGTGATAAGGAAATCCTCATCCCGGTGATCGAGGATGCACTGAAGAACAAGAAATATAAGGATGCAGCACAAGTGTTGAAACGGTATGTGGAATATTATCCGAAAGACACGAATGCCTATGCACAGCTTGGTATGATAATGGGGAATCTCGGGGATACTGCTTCCCAGATAACATATTATAAAAAGGCGGTTGAGCTTTCTCCCAAGGATGCATTGCTTCTCTATAATCTTGGTACATCTTATGAAAAGGCAGGAAATACCAAAAGCGCCCTGTCTGCTTATAAAGGGGTGCTGAACATAAAACCCGGGGATAAGGACTCTCTGCGAAAGGCCGCATTCCTTTCCCGTGAACAGGGCAGTTATCAGGATTCGTATGTTTACTATCAGGCCCTTATCAAGATTGAAGATACGCTTGAGAACACCAAAGGTCTTATCAGTGCGGCTGTGGGCCTTAAAAATCATGATAAGATCATCGATGCATGCAATGCATACCTCAAGAAAAAGAAAGATCACGATGTTGCTATAACCCTTGCCTATGCATATGAGTCGCGGGCTGCAGGCAAACAGGGCAAAGAGAGGCTCGATGACCTGAGTGCCGCCCTCGATGCATATCGGATGGCACTCAAGATCAATCCTCAGTCCAAGACAGCCAAAGACAAAATCCCTGAACTGAGAATTGAAACCATAAAACTCAAGAGAGGGGTTTGAGGCCACCTCGAGAAACCCGTATACATACGGTTTTATAAGATATCATGAGCAGGACATTCGCAATTGGAGATATTCACGGCTGCCTTGGAAAATTAGAGGATCTCATTGCCACGATAGAGCCTGAAAAGAATGATCTCATTATCTTTCTCGGCGACTATATAGATCGAGGCCCTCAGGTGAAAGAGGTCATAGATTTTCTGATCGATCTTGCGACCAGGATCCCGTGCATCTTTTTGCGAGGCAACCATGAAGACATGTTTTTCGAATTTCTCGAGTTCGGGACAAACAGGACCATGTTCTTTGCCAACGGGGGCCTCAAAACCATAGATTCGTATATCCGGCCTTCCTCCTTTGTCTCGCATGATCAGGTAGCGCAGGCCCTGCCCGAGGCCCACAGGGATTTCTATGCCTCGATGAAATGGTATCATGAAGACCAGGGATATATTTATGTACATGCCGGCATGAAACCCGGCATATCCATGCAGATGCAGGACAGGCGGGATATGATCTGGATCCGGGATGATTTTATCTTTTCTCCCGCATCTATGGACAAGAAAGTGGTATTCGGGCATACCCCTTTTGCCAGACCTTTTGTCAAGCCGGACAAGTTAGGGATTGACACGGGTGCGGTCTACGGCGGATGCCTTACTGCTGTCGAGCTTCCGCAGGAAACCTTTATCCAGTCATACAGATAGCACTCTTGTCTCTTCATGCGGATATGATCTATAGGTGGTTCATGACAAAGGACTATTATCGGATACTCGGAATCTCCGAAGATGCCGCACCTGTTGAAATCAAAAAGGCATACAGAAGACTCGCCCTGCGGTTTCATCCTGATGTCTCTTCAGACTCGGCTCATTCGGAAGAAAGATTCAGGGATATTACCGAGGCATATGGTGTACTTATAGATCCGGCCAAGAAGAAAAGGTATGACCTGGACCACAGCAGAGGATTTCAGCGCGAAGAGGTGTTCCGGGATATCTTTTCTCATTCGGACTTTCGTGATGTGCTGGACGATCTTCCGGTCAAGCGAGAGTGGCTCGACAAGCTGTTTAACATAAGCAGGGTGATTGCTTATGAAACCCTGATCTACGGGGGCGGACCAAGAGAGATATTGAAGCGCGGTCTTGTCAGGCTGGCCGCACACAGCGCTTCAAAGTTGTTTCACAACGTCATGGATATACACGAGCACATCAAGGTTTCCCGGGAAATCATGTCCCAGGGAGGATACATCACCATTGAATACAAACCCGGGTTCAGCATGCGAAGGATAAGGATAAGTATCCCTAAGAGCATCAAGCCGGGGACCGTGTTAAGGATAGCAGGTATGGGCAGAAAGAATTTCAGGAAAACCGCCGGCGACCTCTACTTGCACGTAGACATCGCTTCCTTGTAGACAACAATCTGGTTTTTTCCGTGCTGTTTTCCCCAATACATGGCCTTGTCCGCCATTCTGATCAGTTCGTTGTGATCGGTGGTATTGTTCGGCAGACTTGAAAGGCCGATGGTCACGCTGACATCCAGGGAAGACTCGACAGTGGTGCAGATTCTCTCGGATACCACGATTGCTTCTTCAAGGGAGGTCTCCGGGAATATGATGACAAACTCCTCTCCGCCGTAACGGGCAAGGAGATCGCAGTTTCTTGTATTATGCCTGAATACGTGCGCAAGCTGCATGAGCAGTTCGTTGCCTTCTTCATGACCTTTTGAATCATTATATCCTTTGAAATTATCGATATCGATCATGGCAAGAGACATGGTTCTGTTATAACGGAGATGCCTGGTGACTTCATTGCTCAGCATGGAGACAAGATGCCGGAAATTAAAGAGCCCGGTAAGCTCGTCTGTCCGTGAAAGATTTTTGTAGTATGTGGCCAGCTCGGCCTCTTCTTTCAGCCTGGCCTCCTCAGTGATCCTGTTGATGGTAAGATGAAGGTGATCCAGAAGGATCGGTTTTGTAATGAAGTCAGATGCCCCGAGTTTCATGCACTCTACAGCATCGCGGATGGTCCCGTATCCGGTTATCATGATCACCTGTATATGCGGGCGTATTTTTTTGATCTCCTTAAGAAGTTCGGCTCCGGTCATCCCCGGCAGGTGGAGATCGAGTATTGCAATCTGAAAGTCATCCTGTTCGACGAGATGCACTGCCTTTTCACCGTTTGTGGTGGTAATCAGATCAAGTCCTTTTTCGATAAGATAGTCGGAGATGAGATTGAGCGTTTCTTCCTCATCGTCTACAAGGAGTATTTTTGACTTTTTGTTCAATACCATCTCGCTCATAGTCTGTTTATCTTTCCTTTTTGAGATGCCTTATTGAATGTTCCATTGTTCTATAATAACGGAAGAATGCATTTAATTCATGAGAGAAAAATATAGCTGTATAAAGTTTTTTTTCAACTCAAGTTAATCAATGCAAAAGCCGTTAAAAAAACTAATATGATATCAGCACCTGCGCCCTTTTATATAGAAAGTAATATCGAGAGCATTCCAACCCTGGAATCGAGCAAGATGAAACTGTTTCATATCCTTCAGAATGAGAATACGAATGTTGAACAGGTGGAAAAGGTCATTTCAACCGACCCGGCTATGGCCGCCAAGATTATCAGGCTTGCGAATTCTCCGTTTTACCGCCACTGCCAGCAGCCGCTCGGCATGCACCAGTCTCTGCTTACCATTGGACTGGACATGGTAAAGTGCATTGTGCTGTCCATGGCTGTGATGGAGTCCTTCAACTCCAGTTCGAAACGCGCAGTGCATCTCTGGAAACATTCATATGCCGTGGCACTCATGGTGCTGTCCATGGGTCTGGACAAACAGGAAAAGGAAACCCTTTTCACTGGTGCACTGCTTCACGATCTGGGCAGGATGGTTTTTCTGTACAAGGTGCCGAGTGCGTATATCCCTCTGTTCGATTTTGAGGGAAACAGGCCTGATATAGGGCTTGAACAGGATGTCTTTCAGACAGACCATACGATCATTGGAGAGGCTGTTGCGAAAAAGTGGCATTTTCCTGATGAGATTATCGGGATCATAAAGAATCACCATATGCCAAACAATAGGGCTTCGGCCCTCATCTTTCTCATCAATACGGTCATCAATGAACTTGAAAAGGATCAGCCCTGTGAGATAGATCAGTATTCTCGAATGCTTACCGGATTCTTGGGTAAAAGCTACAAAGACCTTGTCAATACTATTATACATCGGTATAAAACAAACACTGTCATAATAGAAAATATGTTTTAAGGGGCAATCAAGGCAGTGAATGATATGTTGTCAGGGCTAGAAGGTCTCTCTGATTCTTCAAACGAAAGGGAGAGGGTACTGCTCGATCTGCTGAGGAAGGCTACCGAGTTCTATGAAGATACCATAGGCATCCTTTCCGGCATATTCGAACTTACCGAACTCGTTTCCAGGGGATCTCCCGAAGAGGACTTTTATGCCTACATTGCCAATGTACTTATCGAGGAATCCAGGTGCGAGAATGCCTCTGTCTTCATTGTTGAAAACAACCGGATAAGGCTCAGAGCTGCATCCGGATCAAATCCCGGGGATGCCAATGCCGGGCTCTGTATCAGCCTGGGAGAAGGTGTTGCAGGCAGATGTGCACAGGAAGGCAAATCGATTCTGATATCAGATGTAGATGACTGTGACTTTTTCAAGCCTATAGAAACGACACGCGTTCCTATAGGGTCCATGCTCTGTGTGCCCATAAAGGAAGGGAACAATACGCTGGGGGTGTTGAATCTTTCCCATTCGCAAAGAGATTTTTTCACTATCAACTATGTAAGGGTATTTGAACTGCTCGGATTTCTGGTGGGTCAGATGCTTACCCTGGTGCATCTGCATACGATCTTCCAGCGAAGACACACCGATCTTTGCAACCTCCTGCAGCAGAAGGATGAAAGCCTGCAGAACATCTCAGAGAGGTACAAGGCAGTAGTTGATGCATCGGAAGATATGATCTTCCTGCTGGATAAAGATAATACAGTAGCATTCTTCAATCAGAAAATCTATCAGTCGCTTGGGTATATCCCGGAAACTGTTCACGATATATTTGATCCGGATACGGTATCCGTCCTGCAGGCAAAGGCCCGTGCAATATCAATCGACCAGTCCGATAACTTTGAGATGACAGTATCTCTCGGAACGAACACCAATGTGATAGGCCAGTTTTTCATCAAACGGATCAGGCAGGAGCAGCTCCTTATCATGATGAAGGACATAACCGTGAAAAAACGCATGGAACAGAGAACCATGCAGACAGAGAAGCTTACGTCCCTGGGGTTGCTTACCTCGGGGATAGCCCATGAACTTAACAATAAACTTACACCCATACTTGGATTTGCAGATCTTATCGATGTCCGTAAACTGACCGAGCGCGACAGGAAGAGACTTTCTGTTGTCATCAATTCCGCAAATTCCGCCAAGAGTATTGTGGAATCTCTCCTGAAGTTCTCCAGGAATAAACCGCCGGAAAAGGTCATCTTCGATATGAGGGAGATCATCACCAGAACAGTCAACCTCTATACGCCGATAATCAAGAAGCGCGGCATCAGGATCTTTCATGAGGACTCTGCCGGGCCCCTTTTTGTAAAGGCTGATATGAACTGCATGGAGCAGGTGCTGGTGAATTTTATCAACAATGCCATCGATGCAATCGAAGATCGTGAAGGAAGCATCTGGCTTAGATCCTTCCTTGTCGATAACCAGGTGCACGTTACAATAGAAGATACCGGGCCTGGAATCCCCGATGAGATCGTTACCAAGATCTTTGATCCGTTTTTCACCACAAAATCAAAGGATAAGGGTACCGGGCTGGGACTGAGCATCTGCTATGGCATTATCTCGGATCATAAGGGCGAGATATCCCTTGAAAATACCAGAAACGGCGCCCTGGCACACATTCAGATCCCTGCAATGACAAGCGCTGTAGAAGAAGAACTCCTGTTCGAAGGAGCCGAGGAGCCTGCTGCGGGGATAGTCTTCGAAGACAGCAAAAGATCAACAATTATGGTTGTAGAGGATGAAGAAGACCTGCTGGATCTCATGGTGGATACGCTCAGTCCCTATTACGACGTCATGACATTCAATGACGGCAGAAAGGCATATGACCATCTTGACGAACATGCGTGGGAGCTTATCATCTCTGATCTGAGGATGCCGGTAATGGACGGGATGGAGCTGTATCATGAAGTGATAAAGAAACAGCCGGGATTGAAGAAGAGGTTCATGTTCATAACCGGAGACACCTATGATTTTGAGGTGAAGGAGTTTCTCGAGAATACAGGTGTTGTATTCCTGAGGAAACCATTCAGGATTAAAGAATTGCGGGATGTCGTTCACAAGCAGATTAACTACAGATAGTGTTTTTGAGGTAAGATATTTAAAGTGGAAAAGAAAAGAATACTTGTAGTTGATGATGAAGAGATCGTACGATATTCACTGGTGAATATCCTCAAGGCCCATGAATATGAGGTCGAGGGTGTTCCTTCCGCAGAGGATGCACTCAAACTTCTCTATGATAAGACCTTCCATCTTGTCCTGACAGATCTCATCCTGGAGGGGATGGGCGGGCTCGAACTGCTGGAAAACATCAAGGTTATATCGCCTAGGACACTCGTTATCGTCATTACCGGATACGGCTCCATAAAAACCGCTGTCACCGCGCTCAGGCTGGGTGTCTATGATTATCTGCTGAAACCCTGCGATGAGAACGAGCTGATCCTGAGGGTGCACAGGGCACTGGAGATGCAAAGCTTTGGGAAGGAACAGAAACGTATTCAGGAGGTGGGGGCCATTGCAAAGACTACAGTGACCCTTTCCGACAGGATCAATACACCATTGAATATCATTCTCGGCAACATCGAGATGCTGCAGATATTACCTGATCTGGAAAAAAACCAGAAGGTGCAGAACACCTTCAAGGTCATGGAAGAACAGATTTTCAAGATCAAAGAGGTTATGGACAAACTCGCAAAGCTCACTACGGCAGAGACGAGAAAGTATACAGCCTTGCGGGATTATGAGATAATAGACCTGACAAGCACAAAGGGCAATGAATAATAACAAGAACATACTCGTCGTAGACGATTCAGATGATTTGACGCATGTGATTGCCGAGTTTTTAAGCATATACGGCTATCATGTGTTTACTGCAAGTGACGGATGCGATGCACTGGAATGGATGGAAAAGAAGGCAGTGGATGCCGTAGTAAGTGATATTCACATGCCGAGGATGGATGGTTTTACCCTGATGACCAAGATAAAAAACAAGTATCCGGATACTCCGATTATCCTGATTACCGGGTTCAGTGTAAGCGAGGCAAAAAAGATGGCATTTGAAAAAGGAGCCGATGCATTTGTGGCAAAGCCCTTTCATCTCAAAGAGTTAAAAAATGTAATCGATTCTATTTTCAGCCCATTAAGATAAGTATATTCTTAAACAACAGGAGGAGAGTTCTATGAAGAAGACCAAAGTGGAAAAACCCAAGACAATACTTAGTTATATAGATTTCACCAAAAGCAGCTATTATCTGGTGGAATATGCCTACCAGCTGTCCAGGCTGATTGATGCTGAATTGTTTATTCTCCACACGGTCACAGACATTAAAAGGGCTGCAGGTTTCTACGTCCCCCACATAAACACGGATAAGCTTGAGGGAGAGGTGATACAGGCTGCCAAAGATAAGATGTATGAGATATGCAGCAGTATCGTAGGCGACAAGATCGATTCTTCTCACCGGCTGGTCAAGAGGGGGAGCCCGCTGGAAGTGATCAATGAGGTTATAGAGGAGAAAAAGATTGAGCTTCTCGTCCTGACCCATGAGATTTCCAGAGGCACCCTGTCGGGATTCAGGAGCGATTATGCAGAAAAATTCATGAAGAATGCAACGATTCCGTTCCTGGTGCTGCCGGTCAAATAGGTTTAACCGAGTCCATTATACTGATGGCTTGTATCTGGTCGATGTTTCCAGTAAGGGAGAGCATGACAATGTCCTTGCCGGAGAATACCAGGCCAAGAAGCTGTGACGGCGTATAGAAGAGAAGAGCCTCTCTGCCCTCAGGTATTATAATGGCAGCGCTCGGGTTGTTTTTCATCCAGGGCGGGATGAG
This sequence comes from Deltaproteobacteria bacterium, assembly GCA_016934135.1. Taxonomy (GTDB): domain Bacteria; phylum Desulfobacterota; class Desulfomonilia; order UBA1062; family UBA1062; genus DSAD01. The sequence goes on from JAFGTK010000190.1 coordinate 16,637, forward strand.
TTTGGCCTTTGCCCCCATAAGCGACGGATTATACCTGTATTCAAGGATGGTCAGCATGAGATGAAAGGTATCCATGTCGTCCATGTCCTTGATAAACAGCTTTATCAACGGGTTCTTAAGGGACTGTCTCCATTGTGTTTCCATAGGAAGTGTGTTCATGAATTCGATACTGCCCCTGATCCTTTTCTGCAGGGACAGAACCTCGATCATTTCAGTCCCCCGAGACAGTGTTATGCCCTCAGGCAGGCATATAAAATAGTCTCCTATGGTTTCAGTGCTGCACAGGGATTCCTGAGCGGCTTTTGTTTCCGGGATTAAGAAGAGTTCAGGAGAATTATTTTTGGCAAGGGCTATGTAGAAGAGATATATCGAAAGCGCAATGATGCCTATACCGAAAATAAACCGGATTCCCTGGGTTGTCGGTTTCTGTCTTAAAACCATTTCGGGGTTATCGGCCTGTTATCGACCGGTTGTCTGTCATGAAAGAGTGCGTGATTTCCCGAAGGGTATTCTTCCATGGTTTCGCCCTGATCCTGTACTCCATCAGCCATCTCAGTTCTTGCGTCTTTCCCGGCAGTATTCTTGCTGCGGAGTGTATACTGTCCGATAAACTTGAGTACTGAGGGAAGAATGATGAAAAGAACGAGCAGTATAAGGATAGAGGTAAAGGAATTATCTCGCATGTGCGTGATAATAACATAAAATTATATGGTGTACATAGTCATTTTTGATTGAATACCATGGCGTGGAATCACTGAAGGGCTGCCTTATATATAAATGATATCAATAAGTTGATTATAATATTATCTACAGGATGATTATCCGGGTATATGTTCGAGGATGGCCTGCCATATCGAATCGATACCTTCCCGGTTGAGTACCGAGCTCAAGATGGGCTTGCTGCCGTATTGTCTGGTTATCTCTGCAATCCGCTGGTGCTGTTTGTTCCGGCTTACCTTGTCGGCCTTGGTAGCGACAAGCATTGCCTGGCATCCCGAGCTTTTCGCCAGATCGAGAACCATGAATTCCTCATCCTTGAGATCCCTGCGTATGTCTACCAGCAGCACGATAAGCTTGAGATTGGCGTTCTTATGGAAATATCTCGATGCAAGCCCGCCCCAGGAGTTTTTCATCTCGGCACAGACCTTTGCATAGCCGTAACCCGGAAGGTCCACCATATGTATGGAAGGAAGTTCTGCCAGGTCAACCTGAAAAAAATTGATGTTTCTTGTCTTTCCGGGCTGTTTGCTCGTTCTTACAAGGGCCTTGCGGCCGAGGACGGCATTGATCAGAGAAGATTTACCGACATTCGACCTGCCTGCAAAGGCAATCTGGGGAAGTCCGGGGAGCTGATCGTACATGGTCCCTGCATATCTGGCATCTTTTATCTTAAC
>JAFGTK010000191.1 GCA_016934135.1 Deltaproteobacteria bacterium
CTGAAGGCATGGATGGATGAGTGGGTCTACGGATGCAGGAACCGGGAAGCCTACATTGGTCACTATACGGAAAAGTTCGGCGCCGGGATGCTCAATGACATCAGAGCAAAATCATATTATTCCGCACCGGCCAACTATGGATCGGCATTTACCTCCTGCTGGGACATTGAAGGCAGGGAGCGCACCATGGGTATTACCCTGGAAGAGATGGAAAAGATCCTGGAAGAAAGGGGGTTGCTTAATGGCTAAGAAATACACGCTTGATGAACTTCTGATTATTACGGCTGCCAGGGAGATTCATGATCATGAGAATGTCATCCTGGGAGTAGGGCTGCCCACTACGGCTGGTGCCCTGGCCAAGGCCGTTCATGCGCCGCATGCAACGCTGATGATGGAATCGGGCATTATCGACTTCGAACCGCTGGTGCCTCCGAATCATATCGCAGATGCCCATTCCTGCAGGGGTTTTTCCTATGCAACGGACCTGTTTTCCGCCTTTACCATGACCTATAGGGGGTTTGTGGATGTATGCTTCCTCGGTGTGGCCCAGATAGACCGGTATGGAAACCTCAACACAACGGTCATCGGAGATTACTACAAGCCCAAACTCAGGCTGCCGGGCTCCGGCGGTGCTGCTGATTTTATCTCCTATGCCGGTCGAACCATCCTGACCATGCGTGGCGGCGAATTCGTGGATACCCTGGACTACTTTACCTCCCCTGGATACCTCGACGGTGGAGACAGCAGGGATGAGTCCGGCCTCTTTCCTCCCGGGAGCGGACCCTCAATGCTGCTGACTACAAAGGGGGTGTTCCGTTTTGACGAGCAGACCAGGGAGATGTATCTCGCCAGGACTCATCCCGGTGTGAGTATAGATGACATCAGAAAAAATATTCCCTGGGACCTGAAGATCGCAGAGGATGTCTCAACCACGGACAGGCCTACTGATGAGGAGATTACCTTTATCAGACGGTTTGCCCCTACCGAGGTGGTGGGGAGAAAGCTCATGTTCGAGCTCGGACTTGCCAATGCCGCCAGGAAGGCGCAGGAGAAGAGCAGCGGGTAAAAAGCAGGTTGGCTGAATCCATCCGCCTGCTTTAAGGCCTCCATCTTCGTCTTTGACTTCCCGTTTTGTCTTCGACTACGCCTGACAATTCGGCAGGACAGACGAATTGGACGAACTTCAGGTTCGTCCACAGGGTGAAGGCCGTGGATGGCCTGAATCACAAGGCGCCGGAGAAAGAAGCCTGGCTTCGATTCCCCGCTGGTTCTCGCGGGGCGGCGGAACCGGGACCATGATATCATTTTCTTTATCGGGATTTCTCGACTCCATGTAGATGAGGGTCTTGACTCCGTGCCAGTTCCATTTATTTATATAATACGTATCTGCCCTTACAGCGATGAACTTTATGGTGTACTCTAAAATTAATTAAATTGTCATCTTGTATTCTCAGAAATGAAGTTGATTATCTCAATGGCATCTGCGGATCCGGAAAGGATGTCCACACGACAAGGGTAAAACTCAGAGATGGAGGTGTAGGAATGAAGCAGGATGACAATGAAAAAAAGAGAGGAATATCAAGAAGAGCATTTTTCAAGGGAGCAATGACTGCGGGCATTGTAGCCTCGACGGGAGCACTTGCCCTGAATCTCACAAAGGGAGAGGCAGGTGCTGCCGTGCGGATGCTGCCGAATAAGTGGGACGAGACCCTTGATACAGTGGTTATCGGTTCAGGTTTTGCCGGACTGGCAGCAGCAGCCGAGGCTGCCAAAGGAGGTGCAAAGGTTGTTATACTGGAGAAAATGCCCGTGTATGGAGGCAACTCGGTAATCAACGGCGGCGAGTACAATTCCTGGGATGACAAATTTCACCTTCGTGAAAAGCTGGGCCTGGGAGAAGACAGTGAAGACCTTCACACGAAGGACACGGTTAAGGGCGGTGATTTTTATGGTGATCCCGCCCTGGCGAGAATCCTTGCCGAAGGGGCGACCCCGGCGCTGAACTGGATGATCGAAGATGGCGGGACACAGCTGCGGGAGATCCTGAACAGGACGGGCGGTCACTCGGCATATCGCACGCACACCTGTGTTGAAGGAGTCGGTCGCGGCTACACCAAAGCACTGACTAAAATCGCTGAAGGAAACGGGGCAGCTATGCGGCGCCGTGCCGAAGTCTCGTGGATCTGGCGTAAGGACACGGACGGTCCGGTGCTCGGAATCGAAGTAAAAGAAGGCAACAAGCTCAAGAACATCAAGATCCAGCGGGCACTGATCATCTGCTCCGGCGGATTCAGCTGGGACATAGAGATGAGGCAGAAGTTCAATCCCGCCATTGTGCCGGAATTCAACTGCACCAACCACAAGGGTGCAACCGGAGAGATGATCCGCTATGCCCAGGCAATCGGGGCAGACTCCCTGCAGTTGTGCTTCATCCAGCTCTACCCCTTTGCAGAGCCGGAGAAGGGCACACTGGACGCACCGGCTGTATATCCGTTCCGGGGGCCTGGCTATGGCATTGTTTACGTGGATGTGAACGGAAAGCGCTTCGTGAACGAGCTGGAACGCCGGGATGTTGTCTCTTACGCGGAAATCGCTACGGGAAAGAAACCCACGTATTCAATCTTCCACGAGAAGATGATCACCAAGATGGGTACCAAGGAAGAGGTGGAAAAGGGGATAGAAAAAGGGCGCTTCGTAAAGGGCAATACCCTTGCCGAACTGGCGGGCAAGATCGGTGTACCGCCAGCGAACCTGGAAGATACCATCAAGAAGCACAACCAGTACCTAGGGGACAAGAAGGACCCTGATTTCAACAAGCCCATTACCGATGCCATGCTTCCCCTGGATAAGGGGCCTTTCTATGCCGTTGCCCAGTGGCCTGCGGTTCATCACACCATGGGCGGACTCAGGATCAACAAGATGGCCCAGGTGATCGACATCTGGGGTAAGCCGATTTCCCGCCTCTATGCAGCGGGCGAGGTGACCGGCGGGATACACGGGTCGAACCGGCTGGGAGGCAATGCCATTCCCGACTGCGTAGTTTTCGGACGGATCGCCGGGACAAATGCTGCAAAGGAAAAAGGCTGATAACGAGATGTTAAGGGGCGGCGCAGATCTGCGCCGCCCCTGTAGCCCCGGACAATCTGTTCTGCTCTTTTTACCTTATCCGGAAAACCATGCAGGGTCAGGGAAAAAAGGACAAAAAAATAGCCAGAAGAATGTATCAGATGTAAGGCATAGAATTAGGAAGGCTATGCCCCTTCTTCTGGCGAAAAGGAGGTCTCTC